>CAJWSH010000046.1 GCA_913046255.1 uncultured Dehalococcoidales bacterium | reverse complement strand
GCTGAAAACATCGATATCCTGGCTGCCCTGACCTCGTTGGGCTATTCGATTACTGAAGCTACTCATGCCACAGCCACTCTTCCCCATGAGCAAACTTTGAGTCTTGAGGAAAAAATTAAGCTGGCACTGAAATATTTCGGGGGGAAGTAAAAATGAGGCGAATAGACAAATAATCCATAATTGTAACCAGTACCCTAAAAAGCTATACTTCAACCATGTCGCCATTCAAAATAGTTTCCGATTTTAACTTGACCGGTGACCAACCGCAGGCGGTGGACAGGCTAGTAGAGGGCTTAGATAAGGGCTTTAAGCACCAGACGCTTTTGGGGGTTACCGGCAGTGGCAAGACCTTCACCATAGCTAACACTATCGCTCGAGTCAATAAGCCAACACTGGTCATCAGCCACAATAAAACTCTTGCCGCCCAACTCTACAGTGAGTTCAAAGAGTTTCTCCCCGATAATGCCGTGGAATACTTTGTCAGCTATTATGACTATTACCAGCCCGAGGCATACATCCCGCGTACTGATACCTACATCGAGAAAGAAACCGATATCAACGATGAGATTGATAAACTGCGTCATGCCGCTACCCGTGCCCTCTCTGAGCGCCGCGACGTGGTTATCGTCGCCTCGGTATCTTGCATCTACGGACTGGGTGAGCCAGAAGAGTACCGCAGCTTTGTCCTGAGTCTTAAAAAGGGCGAGAGCTATCAGCGACAAAAACTGCTGCGCCGGCTGGTAGATATGCAGTATGAGCGAAATGACATTGATTTCACCCGCAGCCGCTTTCGTATTCGCGGCGACACTCTGGAGATACAACCGGCCTACGAGGAGATGGCACTCCGAATTGAGTTCTTCGGCGATGAGATTGAACGCATCCTGAGAATAGATCCGTTAACCGGCGAGTTTTTAGTCCATCTTGACTCAGTGGATATATACCCAGCTAAGCACTTTGTCACCTCTCACGAAAAATTGCTGCTGGCTATTGAAAGCATAAAGCAGGAAATGGAAGAGCGACTCAAAGAATTAAGACAGCAGGACAAGCTACTGGAGGCAGCACGGTTGGAAGCGCGCACCAATTATGATTTAGAGATGTTCGCTGAAGCTGGCTATTGCACTGGGGTGGAGAACTACTCACGCCACCTGTCAGGGCGTTCCGCCGGCAGCCCACCGTGGACACTCATTGACTATTTCCCCAACGACTTCCTGATGATTATTGACGAGTCTCATATGAGTCTGCCCCAAATTCGCGGCATGTATCACGGTGACCGCTCCCGTAAACAGACACTGGTAGAATACGGCTTCCGTCTGCCATCGGCTCTAGACAACCGCCCGTTTAACTTTACCGAGTTCAATCAGCATATAAATCAAGTTGTCTATACCTCAGCAACGCCATCTGACTATGAATACCAGCATAGTCAGCAGGTGGTGGAACAACTGGTAAGGCCAACCGGCCTTCTTGAGCCGACCATTGAGATTAAAACCACCAAAGGACAGATTGACGATCTGCTGTATCAGGTCAGACTCAGAGTGGGCAAGAGAGAGCGGACTCTGATAACCACACTCACCAAGCGGTTGGCGGAAAAACTGGCTGATTATCTACTGGAAATGGGCATAAAGACCCATTACCTGCACTCCGAAATTGACACCCTGGAGCGGGTGGAGATACTGCGTGACTTGCGCCTCGGTATCTATGATGTCGTCGTCGGTATAAACCTTCTTCGTGAGGGGCTTGATCTGCCCGAAGTAAGCCTGGTAGCTATCCTTGATGCCGATAAAGAAGGATTCTTGAGGTCAGAGGGGACACTGATTCAGACGATGGGGCGTGCCGCCCGCCATATAGATGGTAAAGTCATTATGTATGCCGACTCTATTACCGGCTCAATGAAAAGGGCTATAGCCGAAACTGAGCGCCGCCGCCAGATTCAGGAAGTCTATAACAGAGAACACAAGATTACCCCGCAGGGAATAAAGAAAGCTATTAAAGATATTACTGAGCGGGTGAAAGTGATTACCGAAAAGCAAGCCCCCTACGCCGAAGCGCCAACCTCTAAAGAGGACATCGTTCGCTTAATATATGAACTGGAGAAACAAATGAAAACGGCGTCCAAAAAACTGGAGTTTGAGCGGGCGGCGCTAATACGAGACCGTATTATTGATCTGCGAAGAGAGTTTGATACTGTAGAGACAATAGAATGAACAACGAACAGAGCGATACTAAGCAGGAGCAGCATAAGAAGAAGCTCAGAAGAAAGGAAGAGTGAATGCCCAAGCACGGCAAGAACTTCACCAAGCATATATAGACGCTACCAGATTGACAGATAATAAGAGCAGTGCTATACAATAAGCAGTGAAAATCTAATTGCGAACGATTTTTCGGAGACAAGCAGATGAGAATTAAGAGCAAAGCCTGCCGGCTGTTTTTACTAGTAGTGCTTTTGATAACTGTACCACTGTTTTCTCAATTAAGTCTAGCACAAGAAAGGGAAGCCGGCCTGACTCTGACATTGCTATCCAGCAGATATTCCTACCATTATGAGGTAACGAACGGGAAGGGTAATAGCTTCTACTTAGAACTCAGAAACACTAGTGATAAGACTATTACAAATATCAGATTATCCTCAGATAAACCGACAGATTGGATTATCGACTTTAGTTTGGAGGAAATAGATCATCTTAGTCCCGGCAATTTCCAGACAATCGATGTCAATATAAAACCAGCCCCAAAGGCCATTAAAAGGGAACATAGAGTCACCTTTATTGCTGAGGCAAACGAAATGCTAAGAGTAGAAAGCACCTCTTGGGTGACTGTGAAGACAACATCACCTTGGCCATGGATTGGGGCTGGAATAGTGCTCGTAATCATTGCCGCATTTATTTTTATTTTTATGCACTTCGATAGGCAAAAATGATGGTTCATCTAAGTAAAGGAGCCACTAGAAATATAATTAGATTTATAAAGTAAAGTAAGGAGGGTAATATGATTGAGCGAGTTCATGAGCATATCATTAGTGAACTTGGCAAAAACACATGGACGGACATAATTTTCGTTCTCACCGCGATTCTTCTCAACCTGCTAACTCTCGGCATCAATTCCGGCGTTGCCGCCGGGGGCGAAGGTGGTATCACAACAATCGTGATGCTCATCTTTGTCTTTCTCTTGATAATGGTTAACCTAGTTGTAGAAATTGGGTTAATAAGAGGAAAACAAACGAGGACAAAGCTCTTAAACGGACTACTAAAGATGTATAAAGACCAAGGCGTAGAAGGTTACTATGATCCATCGCTTTTAAGCGATTATCAAATCAGATATAACCTTTTTATGCTCGCCGTCCTTTCCACTGGCCTAGTAGCCCTGATCATACCTTTTATAATTAGGTAATGTGATTCATTCCCGACAGTGAGAACCTAGCCAGAATATATAGATGCGATTTTGAGGCGGTTGATGGGAAGAGAAAAGTAAAAGAGAAAAATCATGTCGCTGTTGCCGGTTTTTGAAATAGACATCTGGAGTGCCTGGATTTTCACACTTGCCTAGCTACTTTTTAATACAGCGAACCCTAATTGGCTGATTAGAAGGTATGATTTCAAAGTTTTATTTGGTGGTTATATACTTAACAACAAGTTAAAACTGTGTTATATCTCTTAGTATGAAGCTGAATATTACTCTTTTCTATCATTTTTTCATCCCCATCGTGGGCTATTTCTTCATTTTATCTACAACTTTTTTGGGGAATAGCTCTCTTGTTAACTTATCATCTGGTAGTTCGGCCAGTTTCTTTGATTGGCGCATTGCCCTCGACAGGCAAAATCAGCAGCGAGACTCCAATCGCTCATCTGAATTAAATTTCTTCCCCCTTCTCGCCTTCCTCCTCAAGCTGCTCCATAATACGGGCGGCTCTGGGATAGCCGATGTGAAGCTTTCTTTGCAAATAAGATGTAGATATCTGCGTATGCTCCTCAGCAAGCTGTCTGGCCGACCCAAGGAGTGGGTCTTGGGGGTAGCCTTTACTTTTGTCGATAGTTACTACTGGAGCAACGACATCAACTTTTAGAGAACCGGCTTCCTCCCCTTGTTTCTGACTGTTCCAGAAATAAACCAATCGCTCCACCTCAGCATCAGAGACAAAGCACCCTTGAAGGCGCTTAGGTTTGGCCGCCTCGGTCGGCATATAGAGCATATCACCCCGACCCAGCAGCTTTTCGGCACCACCACCGTCAAGGATAGTCCGCGAGTCCACTTGGGAGGTAACAGCAAAACTGATACGAGTAGGAAAATTAGCTTTAATCAGTCCAGTAACCACATCTACCGAGGGGCGCTGGGTAGCCACCACCAAATGAATGCCAACCGCTCGCGCAAGTTGGGCTAAGCGACAAAGGATGTGCTCCACCTCTTCAAAGCCAGCCATCATCAGATCGGCCAGCTCATCAATAACTAGAACCAGATTGGGCATCCTCTCTTCACCCTGTTTGCTCTTGTTATAGGTCTCAATGTTACGAGCAGTGATCTCTGCCAGCTGCCGATAGCGCTTGTCCATTTCCTGGTTAAGCCAGCGCATGACGCCCAGAGCCTTATGGGTATCAACAATGACCGGTGTCGCCAAATGAGGCAGACTATTAAATAAAGTCAGCTCTACCCGCTTGGGGTCAATCATAATAAACTTAAGCTCACTGGGTGCACTATGAAGTAAAAGGCAACAGATGATAGTATCTAAACAAACGGTTTTACCACTACCAGTGGCACCAGCAATAAGAAGATGGGGCATCTTAGACAAATCAGCCGCCACCGCTTCACCCCCAGCACCCTTACCAAGAGCCAGTACCAGCTTGGAGCGAGTTATAATTTTTTGAAAGGCACTGGTCTCTATTACCCCTCGCAGACTGACCACGCTGGAGATAGTGTTGGGTACCTCAATGCCAACTATCGGCTTACCCGGCACCGGAGCTTCAATCCTAATGCTGGGTGCCGCCAGAGCCAGAGCCAGGTCATTGGCCAGTGAGGTAATTCTATCAACCTTAACTCTCGTTCGGGATACTTCTTTCTGCCTGACATGTATTTTGCCATCAGCGTCTTTTTCTTTTATATCTTTTAGCTTTATGTCCCAACCAGGCTCAACGCCAAATTGGGTAACAGTTGGACCAGCATTTATCTGGACTATCTTGGCATTAACACCATAGCTAGCCAGGGCATCCTCAATCAGTTTGGCTCTCTGAAAGTTGTCTGCCTGACCAAACTCAACCTCAGGAGACTTATCCAATATGTCAATGGGTGGCAATCGCCAGCCGTCGATAGTAACCAGAGACGGTGACTGGCCGTACTTTCTCCACACTTCCTGCGCTACCTGTCTTAAACCTCGTTGTGGCTCTGTTCCCTGCTCCTTGACAGTGGTATTCATACCGGTCTGTGATTCTATTATTTGCTCCTCTGCCATGATTTCGGAGGGTAAAAAGACTTGGGATGGAGTTAGCTTCTCCGCTGGGGGAGCTTTTTTAGCAGTAGCCGATATACCAAAAGTTGACGGACGAATGGATGGTGGAAATTCTTCCATCCCTAGTTTAGTGGAAAGGAACGGTATCTTAAACAGCTTACCAAGCCATAAAACTGATTGCCCAACAGCACGGAAACTAGCCCGAGGAGCCATTATAGTAACACCCAAAGCAGCTAAGACAAGAACCCAAAGAATGCCAATTAGGCCCTGACTGCCACCAATAATTCTCAGACCGAAGCTGCCACCTTGATCAAAAAGAGCCAATATTCCCCAGACAGCGAAGAAGAAAACGGTCGACCCCAGCCACTTATTCCATTGATACAACTTCCAGCGGCGGACAAAATCTGACAGGCGTTGCCGGAATACAAGGCCAGCTATAATGATAGTGGCCGCGGCGATGAGGGCTAGCCCTCCCCAGCCAAATAGACCCAGAGTACTTTCGGCAACCCCATTAACCCACGATATAAATGTCGACCACTGCCAAAATAGCGCCGTTAGAATAAAAATCAAGAGTATCAGGCGCCGCATCAGCGGCGAAACTAAGAAGTGAAACAACACGCCCAGTGACAGTTTCCTAGACCTTTGTTTCCCAGGTTTGCCCCAAGAAGGCTCGGCTTTCGTCTTTTTCCTAGTATCAATTTTCTTATTCATCATATAAGCTTTCGCTACATTAGGGTGCTTGAAGGCTATACCTTTACCACAACTGGTAGAATCATAGGGCGGCGCTTGGTTTGCTCATAATAAAACTTGTTCAGTATATCCCTAACCTTAGTAGTGACAAAACCCCATTCGGCAGTATGTTTACCCCCATGGTCCAAGACCTGCGCTATCAGGTCGCGACTCTTATCCAACATATCTTTGGCTTCGTTAATATCAACGAAACCCCGTGACACGATATCTGGGCGTCCTACTGGCCTACCGCTTTGTTTGTTGACGGCAATAATAACCACTACCATCCCATCCCGTGACAGCATCCTTCTATTACGCAGAACAACACCACCGACATCACCGACACTGAGGCCATCAACAAAGACATTATCTGAAGCAACCTTGCCAGTGATCTTACCCGACTGTGGGCCAAGTTCAAGAATATCACCGTCTTCCAGAACAAAGGTATTTTCTTCAGGGATACCCATTGATTGAGCTAATTGAGCATGATGACTGAGATGGCGGTATTCACCGTGGATGGGGATGAAGAACTTTGGCTTAGTCAGGTTCAGTAGTAGCTTTAATTCCTCCTGAGAGCCATGCCCGTGAACGTGAACCTGTTTCATTCCACCATAAAAAACCTCAGCCCCCTGTTTGAAAAGGCTATTCACTGTCCTGTTGACCAAAGATTCATTACCCGGGATAGCTGTTGCTGAAAGAACTACGGTATCGCCACGAATTATACTGACCTGGCGATGGTCCCGATTGGCTATACGAACCAATGCCGAAGTAGGTTCTCCTTGACTACCAGTGGTAATAAAAACAATCTCTTTATGGGGTAGGCCATGTAGCTCATCCAGTCGGGCCAGAACCCCGGTCGGTGCTTTGAGGTAACCAAGATCCAGTGCCATTTTCACCATATCAATCATACTGCGCCCGATGATAAAGACACGACGCCCGTGCTTAGCAGCAGCATCAATAACCTGTTGGACACGGGAAACCAGTGAGGCAAAGGTGGTGACAATCACCCTTCCTGGTGCTCTAGCTATAATCCGATCCAGGGCTTCGCCAACTACCATCTCTGATGGTGTATAACCGGGTACTTCAGCATAGGTGGAATCGGAAAGGAGAAGCAAAACTCCTTGCGCGCCTAATTGAGCCAATCGA
>CAJWSH010000045.1 GCA_913046255.1 uncultured Dehalococcoidales bacterium | reverse complement strand
GTTAAGCGCCCTTTCTGGCAACACCTTTGGTAGCATCCAACAGCTAGCTCCTTTCGGCCAGGGTAACCCACTGCCCACTTTTCTCAGCCGCCAGGTAAAGGTTGCCAATTGCCGCCTCATGGGTAACAATGGGGCACACCTTAGATTAAAGCTAGAGCAGGACACTACCACCTGGGATGCAGTCGCTTTTGGCTCGGGCAACTACCTAAGCGAGGTGCATTTAGCCATTGACATCGTCTATAATCTAGAACTGAACCAGTGGCGCGGGCAGAAGAGGCTCAGGCTCAATGTTCTAGACTTTGCCCCATCAGATCAAACTATGAATAATCAGGATAGCACTTAAGATGAATGAGGCACTTTCAATTGCCATCGCTATAGCAAGCGCCTATTTACTAGGCTCTATCCCGTCGGCCTATATCGTTGGACGCTTGAAAAAGGGGGTAGACATTCGTCAGATAGGTAGCCAAAACATGGGCGCCATGAATACCTTCTACAAAGTTGGCATAACAAGCGGCCTTCTGGTTCTGGCAGTGGACATAGGCAAGGGTACCGCCGCTGTTGCTTTAGCTCGCTGGCTAGGGGTACCCCCCATAATCGAAATGTTAGCCGGGACCAATGCCGTAATCGGTCATGGCTTCCCTGTTTGGCTTAATTTTCGCGGTGGAAAAGGTGGGGCTACTCTTATCGGTGTCTTATTTTTTTTCATGCCTTGGGCCATACCTATTGGCCTAACCGTCTTCGGTCTGCTGCTACTTCTCACGCGCTTCCCCACCTTGAGCTACAGCATAGCCTTAATATGCTTTCCTTTTATTGCCTGGCTAATTTACCACCATGGAGACTATGTAGTCTTTTCACTATTACTATGTTTAATCCCCTTAATCAAGTATATCCCTCGAATAAAAGAGATGCGGGCAAAAACCACCAGCTGGCGTCGACTAGTCCTGCGCAAAAATTTAAAAGACAGATTTTAGCCTAAAAGACAGGCCTTTACCCATACTGTTGAGATATATCCTCTAATTAACCCACTGGGAATAAAAATTGCTGGATTTTATAACGAGATAAGGTCCAGCAAAAGTTCAACAAAAACAGATCATTAAGCAGTACAGTTATTTAATGTGCCAGTCGACTCTAACTCAAAAGTTGTCAATAATTATTTGGGGAAATAGATATATGTTACAATTAAGCCTGTGCCCTAGCAGGTTAAATAAGATATAGAATACAAAGACAAAATTTAAGAATGATAATATACATATCAAGGTTATATTTACCAGGCATGGTTAAGACTGGTAAATGACAAATCTATCAGCTACTTTCTTCGTATTACGACAGTTTATATCTGAATATGCACCCTTTTTTTTAGCTGCTTGGCTTAGCCTGGCAGTAACTACTGGGCTAATAGGAGTGCTACAAAGAAAAGGCATTGACCCTAAATCACCAGATATCTCTTTCCTCAAGCACCATCCTTTACGCTGGCTGTGGCGACTTCTGGTCTCTGGGCTGTGGCGCCCCGGTGGAAAAGAGCCAAGCCTCTCAACTTTTAGTGGGCTAGCACTTTTCAGTCTGACTGCTTCCGTGCCAGCTTTAATAGCGACTTCCATTTTTAGTATGGAGGCTGTCTGGCTGCGACTTGGCTTGACAGCCCTTTTTGCTCTGTCTTCAAGCTGGTTTGTTACCACGGTAATCTTGCATAGACGCAGACAGGGAAGTTTAAAAGAGCGACAACAAAAGGTAGAGATAGTTTCATCATCTTCAGTACTAAATGGTGACGCCACACCATTACAACCTGAAAGGCTACACTCTCTGGCTCAGGTTATTTGGCAAAGCTTTACCGGCCAGTTGAAAAGAGCAACTGTTCCCCTCATCATCGGCTTCATCCTAACTTCTGCCCTAACTATCTATGCACCCCGTTATGCGATTAGCTCTTGGCTAGGTGAGGGTGCCTGGCAAGGTCCGTACTTGGCGGCTCTCCTTACTATACCTTTGCAGTTAACTAGTGGTGCTGAGGTTTTACTAGCTTCAGCGCTATCAATTAAAGGGGCCAGCCTGGGAACAGTGTTGAGCGTCATGTTGGTCGCACCCAGTACCACTTTTTCTGTGATTCATCATCTCAGCCAACCGGTGCAAGCAAGGACAACAGCTCTATATATTGTCTCTACCTGGTTTGTGGCCGGCTCTCTGGGGGTAGTGACAAATGGCTTCCAACGATTGTTTGGTGTATAATAATAACTTAGGAAAGGGAAATGATTGAGCATTTTGTAGATAATCTGGCTGGGGGGCTGCCTTATTCCTTCGGCCTTGGTATGGTAACCGCCGTTAGCCCCTGTGGCATCGCCATGCTGCCTGTCTATATATCTCTCCACTTAGGGATGAACGAAGAAGGCTATGCGACGAAATCCGCATTGCGGCGCCTCGGCCACGCACTACTTATGAGCGGCGTGGTGACGCTTGGTTTTATTGGCTTGTTTGGCGTCATCGGAGCTATCCTGTCACCAATCGGCGAGCTGTTGAGGCCCATTATACCATGGGTAGCAGTCGTAATCGGAGTGATCCTCATCATGCTAGGTATTTACTTTGTCGCAGGGGGGCACTTTTACACCAATTTACCGGCACGTTTAGCCAGTCGACTCAACCAAAAAGGCAGTGTTGGTGTTAAAGGTTTTCTTGTCTTTGGCATTGCCTACGGTCTGACTGCACTGAGTTGTACTATTGGCCTTTTTATGGGGTTGGTTCTTAACGCCGTAGCTAGCGGGGGATTTGCCACCGGGTTACTTCAGTTTTTCTTGTTCGCTCTAGGGATGGGACTTATTATCGCTATCGTTACCATAGGGTTAGCACTTTTTAAGGAATCAATGAACCGATGGCTACATCGCCTAGTGCCAGTAGTAGCTCGATTCAGCGGGCTGCTACTCATCTTTGCTGGTAGCTACATTCTCTACTTCTGGTTTATAGAGGGTAAGTTACTAAGCTAGACATTTTAAACTAAAAAGAAGAGGAGGGATAAAATGTTTATTAAAATAGCGTTAGCCAGAGTGCGCTCTGGACGAGCAGTCTTGATACTACTGATGATAGTTCTTCTTGGTCTCATGGCAAGCCAAGCCTGTGAATCAATAGATGAGCCAACAACGCAGCTTGAGCCTGACAATACCGTATCTTTCGGAGTGAGTGTGGGTGAGCAGGCGCCTGACTTTACCCTGGTAGACTTAAATGACAACCCTATTAGCCTCAGTGACTTTCGAGGGAAAACTGTATTTCTTAATTTTTGGGCTACATGGTGTCCCCCCTGCCGTGCCGAGATGCCACAAATGGAGGCTCTTTACCAGGATTACAAAGACGAAGATGTGGTTATAATTGGTCTTGATATCCAAGAGACCAGAGAGGAGGTTTCCCAATATGTCCAGCAAGGTGGCTACAGTTGGCTCTTCATCCTTGACGCATCGGGGAAAGTGGCAACAAATTACGAGGTCACGGCTATTCCCACCAGTTTCTTCATAGATGGGGATGGGATAATCCGAGCAGTAAGTACTGGCGCTATGAGCAAACGGGATATGGAAATTGCACTGACCAAGGCGATGAGATAAAAGTAAATATCGGTTATTGATGATAGCTAGCGACAACCAGTCCAGCGCTGAAATTTGAATGACATGTTTTAGCTAATAAACAGAGCTGCTACACGAAGTACAAATCGTTATTTTGCCACTACAAAGAATGGTAATAGACTGTAAAATTAATCTGACACGAGAGCGGTTTCCGCCACCACTTTACAAAAAGGTGTATATGGTGTATAATACATATGGTGGTTTTAGTTTAGGTTTATACATACTCAGCAGGTTTACCTAGGATTTATCCAGGATTTGCCCAAGTATTGGATGGCCAACACTCTAACCAACTACTAAAAAAGGAGGTCATCCAATGAGTTTTGAGGACAAGTCTCTCCAGTGTTCCGATTGCGGGGCTACTTTCACCTTCAGTGCTGAGGAGCAAGAGTTTTTCCAGAACAAAGGATTTACTAATGAGCCAAAGCGCTGTCCCTCATGCCGTCAGGCAAGGAAAGCAGAACGTTACGGAAACAGTAACTACGGAGCCCCACGCCAGATGTTTCCTGTAACATGTGCCGAGTGCGGCAAAGATACCGAAGTACCCTTTGAACCTCGCGGTGATAAGCCGGTTTACTGTAGCGATTGCTACCGTAAAGTCAGACTAGGTAGATAATACCAGCGTTTGACTCTAGGGCATACATAGGCTGAGAATGGTTGGTCCATGTATGCCCTTTGAATATTTTCGCCTCTTTCCTTCGCAACCGTGTTCAATCAACAAGCAGAGAAAATACTAATAACCAAAACTACCAGTGCCAAATTTTCACAACGGCTAGCATGCGTAATAAAATATAGTATCATACGCTTGATACGAATTAAATTTCAAGGTATGATACCCCTATGACGATGATTTAAATTTGATTTCTTGCCTTTTTATGGGCTATCGTCTCCAATTTTTCCTTCACTTTCTTGAGTAAAAGCCGCTTCACTTGCTCTCTTCCAAATAAGAAATAAAAAGGCTAATTCTTTTGCTTATCTCTTCAAACAGAATGGAGCAACTTACCTTGGTATATTCCCCATCTATTTCGCAATCTTTTATCCTGCCATTAATATCTCGTGCATCCCTCGCTTATTTTCGCTTCAAGTATATAATCCCTCATCAGGCATACTAGCAACCCTGCCAGAAATTCTATTCTTTGGCCAAAGCGCTCTCTTTTTTTACCCACCGCGTCCGGCGAATAAGCAAAGGGACGGTAATGACCAAAACTATTATAGCTACGATTTGAGCCTGATGTAGCCCAAAGAGAAACGGGGACGAATCTCGTAGGAAATTAAAACATAAACGCCATATGGCATAAAGACTAAGATAAATGAGAAATAGCGAGCCATCGGGCTCAAGCCGCCCCCTTAGTTTAAATAAAACCCCAAATGCTATAAGGTTATATATAATCTCATAAACTGGCCAAGGGTGGGTAGCTATTCCTGCTGGAGCAAGACTATCCGGATGAGTATAAATAACTCCCCATGGTAGGGAAGTTTCTGTACCCCAAGCATCACCGTTTATAGTACAGCCTACTCTGCCTACTGCCTGACCCAACATGAGCGCCGGTGCTGCCAAATCAGAAAAATAACCAAACTGGAAACGGCTGAACCGGCTGTAAATCCAGATAGCTAAGGCACCACCTAAAATGGCTCCATAAATAGCCAGGCCCGCGCCACCGAATATTTGTTCCGGATGCTGATTATAATGTTCCCACTGGTCAATAACATGCAGTAGTCTTGAAAAGACTATTGCTGAAGGAAGTCCTACCACCACTGCCGTAAAAACGGTATCATAAGAGAGATTGGCTCCTTTTCTAATCTCCCTTACCATCCACAATACGCCAACCATAATGGCCAAGGCAATCGTAATGCCATGCCATCCAACATTTAAGAAAATTACTGGGTCTATACCTATCTCAATCATCTCTTCCTCCCCTTAAATTAAATATTCGTGGCCTAAACTGGCCGCAAGATGCTAGGTAAAAGCCAAGATACCCGCTACAGCCTTTCGCTAAAAGGATATAATTTCAATTTTGTAGTCAAGCATTTCAACATCAAACCGACCATTAATAATAAAATTGGTCACCTTTGATAGGATCTCGTTGGTATGGCGCTTGTCATTACTGAGAGAACAAACCCCCAGAACTGCCAGTTGCCACAACTCGTGGTCACTAACCTCAGCAACACAAACGTTGAATTTATTCTGAAGCTGAGTGGTAACAGATTTAAGTACCTGCCTCTTGCCCTTGAGAGACAGATTTTCAGGTAGCCGAAGGCTAATCTGGCATACGCCAACATTCATAATAGATCGAGCCGCCAACACGTCAAACCAAAAATCCAAATTATATCTTCGTCAATGGAAGTAACTATACTTTATACAAATTATCAAGTCAAGACCATCATTTTCAGCTGGCTCAATTTTACAGTTATAGATACTTATGCTATAATTCATTGATTTAAGTAGTTAAGAGGTGAAACTTGGTTCAACAGAAAAAGGCGAATATCATAGATGAATTTAAGTTAAGTGAGGGGGATACCGGCTCAACTGAGGTTCAGGTAGCTCTTCTTACTGAAAGAATAACCCAGTTAACCGGTCACATGGTGGCAAATACTCATGATTACCATACCAAGCGTAGCCTCTTAAAACTCGTTGGTCAAAGAAGGCGGCTGCTCGCTTATCTGAATCGAAAGGATGTAAGCCGCTATCAAAACCTGATCAAAAGGCTCGGTCTGCGTAAATAAATTATTGAGCAAGAAACAACAAGGAGAAATTATTGACAACACACCATTCTTTTGAGGCTATAGTAGGTGATAGAAAACTCGTTATCGAGACAGGCAAGTTTGCCAAACAGGCAAGTGGAGCGGTAACTATTCACTACGGGGGTACAGTGGCGCTAGTTACTGTTTGTGTAGGCAAACAACCACGAGAGGGGGTAGATTTCCTACCTCTAACTGTTGACTATGAAGAGAGACTATATGCCGCTGGTAAGATTCCAGGTGGCTTTATTAGAAGAGAGGGGCGCCCCAGTGAAGGAGCGACCTTAGCTTGTCGACTTACTGATCGACCGCTGCGCCCGCTTCTACCTAAGACGTGGCGCAATGATATCCAGCTTGTGATCACCATTCTTTCTGTTGACCAAGAAAGTGACCCGGATGTTCTATCAATCATCGGCAGCTCATCGGTCTTGGGATTATCAGAAATACCGTTTGATGGTCCAGTAAGTGCCGTCCATGTTGGCTATATTGATAACGAGCTAGTACTAAATCCAACATTAGTCCAACTTGAAGACAGCCAACTTGATCTTGTAGTAGCCAGTACTAAACATGCCGTAGTAATGCTGGAAGCTGAAGCTCGTGAGGTCTCTGAAGAAATCATTACTCAGGCAATCAAATTCGGCCACGAGGCAAACCAGCCTATTATCAACCTCCAAGAACAACTTCGTAAGGCTTTCGGCAAATCCAAGGTGGCAACACCGGTTGTCGAGCTTGACCAATCGGCAATATCAGCTGTTTCATTAGCATCAAACGGCAGTCTTGCCTCAACACTTCGCCAGCCTGGGAAGGCACAGCGCGAAGAGGCTCTCTCCGCGCTTAAGGCAGAACTCATTGAGAACTTGAGTGAGTCTTTCCCTGAAGCAACTATTCTTGCTGCTCTCGACGAGATAGTTAAAGCTGAGGTAAGAAATAGTATACTCACCAAAGAACAGCGTGTCAGCGGCCGTAGCTTAACAGAAATACGACCCATCATCTGTGAAGTAGGGCTCCTACCCCGCATCCATGGCTCGGCACTGTTTAGCCGAGGTGAAACACAGGTACTCACACTTGCTACTCTGGGCTCTTCCAGAGATGCGCAAAAAATTGACGGATTAGGACTAGAGGAGTCTAGA
>CAJWSH010000044.1 GCA_913046255.1 uncultured Dehalococcoidales bacterium | reverse complement strand
TTCCTACCTCATCGTCATGATACTCACAATAATAGCCGAAAACACCAGCCTCGGTGAAAGTATAACTGAATAATCCGTCCATCACATCTCCACTTAACTCACCATGGAAAAGGCCAGTATCACTGGTAACAGTATGCAGCTTTTTAACCATCTGAAACTCTGGTTCTGTGTTTCTCCAACCAACTGTGGTCCCTACGGGGATAGTTACAGTCGCTGGTTGAAAGTTCTCTGGTTGGAAGACTCCTCTGTTTCGCACTGTTACAAAGACAGACGGTACTGGAGATGGTGGTGGCATAATTTCAATGATGGTACGCACACTGGTTCCTATCTTGCTTTCCTTGCCATCCAAATCCACAGCAGTTACGGCAAACCAGTATTCGGTGTCCTCCATAAAAGCAGACAAAGCCAAGCTAAGCCCGTCTACCCAGTACTTGGTTGCCTGGTAGGTAACATCTGCACTGTTGTTGATTTGACCAACGGGGGAGAGCTCAGTAACATCTGTTATCTCTGTCTCCGAAGCATAAATGGAGTAATAAGCAAAGTCCTTGGCATCACTTGGGCTCCAGACCAAGTCTATCTGTCCATGACGGTCATAAGAGGCATTAGTTGCGGTTAGACCGGTTATCGCTGGAGGTGGTGTCCTAAGGTCACGGGTAGTAAGTATTAGTACAAGTATTAGTACTGTTATCATCATAGCCAGTAGCCCAACTGACAAGAACACTTTTCTCAAAGCTACTATCTCCTGCCTCAGTTATTTGGCCGCAATAAAAACTACTAGTGGGGGGTTTTACGGATTTTGGTAACAAAAGCATCTGATACAGCCACCGGTATTGGTTAACACAATGTACCATGTGGAAAGTAGTTTGCATTAGCTAACCTGCTGCTCCAGATTGTAGTTCTTTTTATTGCCCACGAAGTACTGCCTCCAGTTCCTCTACTACAATAACTGTTGCTGTCTCTTCGGGGTGGAGTTCGCAGTGATAGGTGAAAACACCAGTCTGGTTAAAAGTATAACTGAATATATTGTCAGTATCCGTTAACTCATAATTGAAAAGCCCAGTAGTACTGACAACAGTATGCGGGTTTCTAAAAAAATAACAATCTTCAAAATATGAATCTTCTATGTTAGTCCAAGCAATCGTGGTACCTACAGGGACAGTTATAGTTTCTGGGTTGAAGGCTCCCATGTGAACCGCTTTTATAATGACAGATGGTGCTGGAGATGGTGGTGGCATAATTTCAATGGTGGTACTTACGCTGTTTGACACCATGCTTTCCTTCCCATCAAAATCCACAGCAGTTACGGCAAACCAGTATTCGGTGTCCTTCATGAAAGCAAACAAAGCCAAGCTAAGCCCGGGTACCCTATATCTGGTTGCCTGGTAGCTCACATCTGTTCTGTCGTTGATTCGGGCAATGGGGGAGAGATCAACAACATCTGTTATCTCTTCCTGAGAAGCATAAATGTAGTAATAAAGGAAGTCCGTGGCATCACTTGGGCTCCAAGAGAGGTCTATCTGTCCGTGACGGATATAAGAGGCATCATTTGCGATTAGACCGGTTATCGCTGGAGGTGGTGTCCTAAGTTCGCGGGTAGCAATTGTAGCAATTACTATTATAAGTACAAATGCTACTACCATTATGGACAGTATCCCAATTACCCAGTATTCTTTTTTTAGAGCCACCTTCTCCTCCTTCTTTATGTTTGTAATATAGAGCTAAGGTGCTTGGTAGTGATATTTATTATATTGAATCATTGTAGTACATCAAGCAATGGCTTGAGTACTAAAATAACTGTACAGAAAGATATTAGCCTTGTCAAATTTTATTATGTGGTCTGTTAAACAATGAAAAAGGAAAGGGGCGGAAGGATTAAAAGAAGGGGATTTGCCTCTTCAAACTACCCTTTAATAAATGACTTTTCGTGGTAGAATCATTTCCCTCAAGATGCGTACTAAAACTCCTGCCGGCCCTCAAGGGCACGGGATAAGGTAACATCATCAGCGTATTCAAGTTCAGTGCCAAAGGGAAGTCCCCGGGCGAGGCGGGTAACTCGGATGCCTATAGGTGAAATAAGGCGCTTAAGATATAGTGCCGTTTGTTCACCCTCAAGGGTGGTGTTGGTGGCTATGATAACCTCAGCTATTTGGCCATTTTTCAGCCGCTCCATAAACTCTACGATTCTAATATCATCGGTACCTACTCCCTCAGTGGGTGAGATGGCTCCATGAAGCACATGGTATAGACCTGTATACATTCCGACATGCTCTAGAGCTAGGATGTCTTGGGGCTGTTCCACCACGCAAATCTTAGTTTGATCTCGCTCGCTGCGGCGACAGATAGGGCATAACTCGGAATCTGTGATATTAAAGCAAGCTGAGCATAGTCGGGTCTTAGCTCTAACAGATACTATCGCCTCAGATAGCTCTATGGCTTGTTCATCGGGGGCACGAAGCAGGTAGTAAGTAAGCCGCTGGGCACTTTTGGGACCGATGCCAGGTAATTTGTTAAGCTTCTCGATGAGCTTATTTACTGATTCGGTGGCGGATATTGAGATCTGGTCCAATTTTGACTCTCCTTAGCCTTTATTCGGTTATCCCCGGGATTTTAAGGCCTCCGGTTAGTTTACCCAAGTGCTTGGCCGCCAGTTTTTTGGATTTATCAAGTGCTTCGCTTACTGCCTTGAGCACCAGTTCCTCTAGGTAGGCTACTTTATCGGGATCTATCACATCGGCTGATATGGAGATGGACAGTATCTTTTGCTGACCGTTTACGGTAACCCTGACGGCGCCTTTCCCTGATTGAGCTTCAACCACCATTTTGGCTAGCTCTTTTTGAGCCTTATCTAGCTGTGATTTAAGCTCTAGAGCCTTACCTATCATTGAAAGGTTCATTTCTCCTCCACATTAATAATTTGGGCGCCCAACTTTTGGGCTTCCCGCACCAGGTGGTTTTCCTCTGGTTTATAGGCACAACACACTTGGCAGGAGTGCCCTAGAAATCTACTTATGATTTTGGCAACTACTCTCTTGTTTTCCAACTCTTCTATCTTATCCTTATGGTAGGAATATCTAAATGTCAAGGTTACCATATCACCTTCAAGGGCTACTGGTTTAACTCCGGCGCTTCTTAAGATGGCAATAGCCGGTGTTCTTCTAGCACTTTCCGGAGCCTGTTCAATAACCTGTCTCCAGTTTAGTTGTAAGCGTTCCAGCTCGCCACTCGACTCTGGTGGGGGAGTGGTGGGCTCTACTGCTTCTGGGGTAACACCGATCGACTCAGGTTTGGCGGCTCTATTTTTAGGTGGTTGAGGTGGGGGGGTAATAGCCATCTCTTTGGGCTTAACAAACTTGTCTTCAGTCTGAAGAGTTGGTGTTTCTTTTTCTTCGGCTTCAGCTAGGGTGTAGTCCACCAGTGCTAGCTCTAGGGGTAGGCTAGAAGAGTAACTATCAAGCCCCGGCTCAAGCTGGCTGAAGAGCTTGACCGCCTTCAGAACATGCTCAAGGGGAATCATTGAGGCTAGACCCTTTAGTTCGGCAAGTTCCTCAGTGGTAAAGTCCAAGTCTTTATCACCGCCGGTCTTTACCAGCAGCAGCCCCCTGAGGTAGGTCGCCAGCTCACGGCTGAATTGCTTTAGGTCAAGGCTATCGTTAGTTACGGCATTTATGGTTTTCATTCCAGCGGCGATATCATTATTTACAATATGTCTTAATAGCTCTTTGACTCGTTCATCTCCGGTAACACCTAGGATAACCTGAACTTGCTTGAGGTTAATGTCGGCGCCGTAATAGGCAAAAAGCTGCTCCAGCATGTTTTCGGCGTCTCGTAGGCTACCGGTGGCGTTTTTTGAAATAAGCCGCAGCGCTTCTGGTCCTATTTTTATGCCTTCGGTAGAGGAAATACGGTTAAGCTTTAGTATTATATCTTTTTGACCAAGGCGCCGAAAATCAAAACGCTGGCACCTAGAGGCGATGGTAGCTAGGACTTTGTGAGCTTCAGTAGTAGCTAGGATAAAAATGACATATGGTGGTGGTTCTTCAAGAGTCTTGAGCAGAGCATTAGAAGCGCTAGTACTGAGCATGTGGACTTCATCTATTATATAAACCTTATACTGAGCCTGATGCGGTGCATAGTTGACCTTTTCCCGGAGGGCTCTAATATCATCGACTCCAGTATTTGAGGCGGCATCAATTTCAATTACATCCAGGGCCTTACCCTCGGTGATGGCTTGGCACATGGGGCAGGTATTACACGGCTCACCCTTACCGTTGCTCAGACAATTTACCGCTTTAGCTAGGATGCGGCCAGTGCTAGTCTTGCCGGTGCCTCTTGGTCCACAAAAGAGGTAAGCGTGGGAGACACGATTGCCACTTAGGGCATTTAACAGCGTTCGGGTAACATGCTCTTGGCCGACTACCTCAGCTAGGTTTTGCGGACGCCACTTACGATAGAATACTTGGGATATCATCTTCTAGCGTATATTATACTCTATATTGCCCTATTTTCAAAAGGGGTTTTTGGGGTAGAAAGCGGTAAACTTGCCGAGGAGCTAAAGTTGCTGTAGGTAATATATAATTTTCGTGACGCCTGTTCCATTATCTCTAGATCCATAGCTAGATCTGTAGTAGGACGGTGATTGGATGTGGCGCTAGGTAAGCGTGAGTATATCCTATAATGGAATTGAGTCGACCAGTATCCCTTCAAAACCACCACATCCTCATCCCTTTGAGGGAGAGAGGGACAATTAGGCAAGAAATTGAATTTCTTAAAGCAGGCTCAAGCCTATCTAATTATAGCAGCGAGGGTATATCCTTGGCGGCCTCTTCAATTCCTTGGAGCTTGGCCGCTACTTCCTTTTGTCTCCGTTTAATTATTGGCACAAGGTCGGTTGATTCAGTATAGTATTTTCTAACCTTTTCCACGTCACTGAGCTCAGATAGTATTAGTGTTACCTCCAAGACGCCCCTTTCCCTTGGATAATCGCCATTTCTTATAATGGCGTTGGGAGCCAGTTCTCTTAGCCAATCACCGAGGTCTTTAACCAGACCCAAGTTCATTTCTTTGGCTGGTGCCGAGATGAGGTATAGGGCTCTACCGGCATCCTTGGGATTACATCTGATTGATAGTTCGCTTATGGCTTCATCCATTGACTGAATTCCCTTGTGGGTTTCGATACTTTTGGCTCTGAAGTTAAGAGTTTTCTCAAAGGGCAATTTAATTAGCTTTAGTTGTGACTTACCAAAGCCTATTGTAGTCCAGCCAAGCAGGGTCTGGATTATGTCTCCGGCATCAAGGGTCTTGGCACCGATGTATTTGGCCTTTTTCTCTTCTCCAGCGCAGAGAAAATCGTAGAACGGCTCAACTATTAGGGAATTAATTTTGGCCAGGTTGTTTTTGAGTGAGAAGTCCTTTCTAACATATCTCTGGTTGTCGATAAGGATTACTGCGTCGGCTACTGAGTCAACGGATTTAAGACAGACGGCAGTATTATAAATGGTTCGTTCCTCAGTTTCTTCTTCGTGTTCAAAAGGGAGAATAACAAGGGCGTATACCGGTTTGTCAGGATAGCGTTCTTTTACATGCTGGGCTATTATTGGTATTGATCCGGATCCGGTACCACCGGCGGCACCGGCGATAAGCAAGAAGCCATCGGTTTCATAGAACCGCTTGGCTGACCTTAAAGCATCGACAACCTTATCAACATCCTCTCTGGCTACTTCAGCACCCAGTTCGTTTATCTTGCCAACACCATGCCCACCGGTCTTTCTGCCGCCGATAAGTATTCTATGCTGGTAATCAGTCTTTATAGTAGCTAGTCCGGTTAAGTCAGCGGCATCTGTGTTAACGGCAAAGACGCCAGGGCATATCTCAATGCTACGTTGAGCACGCGCTCTTTTATTAAGTCGGGCAAATTCATCGGCAACTCGGCTACCACATTGGCCAAGGCCAATAACTACTAACTTCATTTTCTGCCTCCATGGTGTATGTTAAGGGGCTTTGCTATTTTAACCACACTTAGCGGGTAATGTCAATATGCCAAAAGTCATCGGGGAAGAATGTCCCCAAAAGAAATCTATAACCCCTTACCAACAACGTAAGTAGCTAGGTCAGCCAGACGGCAGCAATAGCCCCATTCATTATCATACCATGAAAGCACCTTAACCATATTACCGCCAATAACTATAGTACTGGGTGCATCAACAATAGAGCTTGCGGGATTACCCTTAAAATCCGAGCTGACCAGTGGTTCCTCAGAATACGCCAAGATACCAGCCAGTGGCCCCCTAGCGGCTGTTTTAAGAGCCCTGTTAACCTCTTCGGCGGTAACTTCATTATCAAGCTCACAAACCAAATCTACTACAGAGACGGAAGCTAATGGCACTCTGAAGGCTAGCCCGTGAAGTCGGCCTTTGAGCTCAGGCAGAACTAGGCTCACTGCATAGGCGGCGCCGGTAGTGGTCGGCAGCATATTTGTAGCTGCGGCGCGCGCCCGGCGCAGGTCACTATGGAACATATCTTGGAGTCTCTGGTCGTTGGTATAGGCATGGATGGTGGTCATCAATCCCTTTCTTAAGCCAAAGTTCTGGTGCAATACTTTGGCCAGGGGAGCAATACTATTGGTAGTGCAGGAGGCATTGGATATAGCGTGATGATTATCCGGCTGGTAGCGGTCTTCATTGACACCGAGGACTACGGTGATATCCTCATTTTTTGCAGGGGCGGAGATGAGCACCTTCTTGGCGCCACCTTGCCGGTGGGCAGCCGCTTTGGTAGCATCATTGAATCGTCCTGTTGACTCTATTACTATATCTACACCGTAGTCCCGCCAGGGAATGCTTGCCGGGTCGCGCTCCGAGAGTACTTTTATTTCTTTGCCATCAACGATAATTGTATTATCGACGGCTTTGATTGTGCCTGGGTATTGTCCGTAGCTTGAGTCCCATTTAAGTAAGTGGGCATTAGTTTTAGCATCGGTGAGGTCATTAATAGCCACCACCTCAAGTTTGCCACTGTGGTATTTATTGATTGTCCTTAAAGTTAATCTGCCAATGCGGCCAAAGCCATTAATTCCGATTCTGGTTGTCATTTCATATCTCCTTAGTCAATTTTTTAGCTGTACATTTGCCTTAATAGGCTTTCCCTCTCTCCCTTTTAAGTACGGAAGGGGGCTAGCTACGACTGACAGTTCGGCCTATTTGCTTGGGTGAGAAGTATCTCTGCTATATTTGGCTATGACCTTACTTTTAAGACTACCCCTTTCCTTGTACTCGGCTTCCACCACCATTGATGGTGGTTTCACTAGCTCGACCAAATCTTGAAGGATGCGGTTCACCGCGTGCTCCTGCAATATGCCCACATTTCGATAGGAAGTGAGGTAATACTTCAGAGATTTGAGTTCCACCAGAGAGTGGGCTGGGGTATAGCGGATGATGAGTCGGGCAAAATCAGGCAGCCCGCTCCAAGGGCAAACACATGTAAATTCCTCCGTCTCATAAAGCACTTCAGTTGCTGACCCGGGGTAGTCAAAGGGTATGGCCTCAAGAACATCAACATCAATAGCCTCTTCAAGCTGAATATCAAATCTCCG
>CAJWSH010000043.1 GCA_913046255.1 uncultured Dehalococcoidales bacterium | reverse complement strand
GTCGGTGTCGGTGTTGGTGTTGGTGTTGGTGTTGGTGTCGGTGTCGGTGTCGGTGTTGGTGTTGGTGTTGGTGTTGGTGTTATATCCGCGGGTAAAGTGCTTTCTGGTGGAGAGTCTGTCGTTGAAGAATTATTGCACACGACAAAATAATACCCGCCAGCGACGAGCAGCAGTATGATGGCAATAACAATAATAGCAATCTTCGTATTCATAAAAGTCTTTAAATTCTGTATAGCCTTTTTATTTGCAGTTCCCTCTAGGGTAGGGCAGTGCTGCTAACAGTGCAGCGTTGACCTGTTAATAGTATAAGTGCATTCAACATTGAAGTCAACCCATATTATGTCGGATGCCAGCCTTTTTTCCTTCAAACCTTAATTATTCATCAGATATTCAGGCTTTAACTATAGGATACGAGCTGATGAAAGGATATAATTAGCTATCTTCTGAATGGTTGCCCAATCTTGATTTGTTGGCTTAAATCGCTTGTCTATCTGCAATGTCCACCCTTGAAATTCTTTGGCATAACTGTGAATCGTTAAGTTGCCAATATTTTTCGCCAGATTTTTTACTGCTTCATCATAGGAAAGATCGTCTGATAGCCCGGTACCGGAATCGTTGCCTTTCCAGGAAACATCGACTATTTTCCCAAATAGTGGAAATGCCTTTTTTCTTTTTGTCTTGATGTCAACTGCCTGATGTTTCGGAATCGGTCTCTCATCTGGGATACCGAGAACAATCCACCATCGAGGAGGGCTGTCTTTACCCCCATCTTTTTTTAATATATTTATCCACTTGACCAATCCTTCTGGAATGTCAATGATTCCTAAGGAACGTTGGTACCATGAATTTTCAATTTTTTCTTCCACTCGATTGCGATTAGCCAAAACAGCGGTCACACCCAGGGAGTTAAGGTCTTGAGCTAACTTATCTCTTGTTTTATCACGTAGTATTGCGCGCATTTGTGAGCGTTATATCATTTTGTTCTGTTTGTGCACCAATTGACATTTTGTCTAACTACGCTAATTAGGTTAATATATGAAGAATGAATTATATAGTTTTACTTAAACAGGTACCCGATATAAAGAATATTCCTACAGATGCCTGGGATTGGGAAAAGGGAACGCTCCGGAGGGGCTTACTTGATAATGTCGTTAATGAACTTGATAAACAAGCCTTGGCTTTTGCTCTGAAAATGAGGGAGCAACATCCGGGTAGGATAGTAAGTTTGACAATGGGGCCGCCTTTTGCCTCTGAAATTATGAGATATGCTTTGTCTGTTGGTGCTGATATCGGTGTGCTACTGACCGACAGAAAGCTTAGTGGCGCTGACACGGCAGCGACAGCTTATCCTCTGGGTCAGGCAATAAGAAAAATTGAAAAGGAGATATTTGGCAGCGACACTGACTATATAGTTGTCAGTGGCATGCAGTCAATCGATGGCGATACCGCCCAAGTCCCCCCGCAGGTTGCAGAAGAGCTTGGCATAGCGCATATTGCCTATGCCACATCTTTTAGCTTTGCAGGCACAGAGTTGAAGGTAAAAAGAATAACAAGAAAGGGCGCCGAGATAGTATCACCCAGGAATTACCCCTGCCTGATAACTGTTACCAAGTGGATCGATCCGCCAAATGCCTCATTTGCCAGAACAAGGTGGGCGTATTCACAAAAGCTTTACCAGTGGAGCGCAGAGGATGTAAATGCAGATGATGACCACATTGGCTTAATTGGTTCAAGAACCACTGTTTATCGAATATTTTCAATGAAAGAAGCAGGCAATCAAACCTGCGTCTTTTTGAGTGATATGGGCAAACTAGTAAAATTGCTGGGGAAAAGCTATACCCGCAGATCACGAATGGCTAAAGAGGCAGACAAAGGCCCATCGTACCATCTATTGGAAGGAAAAGCCACCTCATACAAAGGGGATGTTTGGGTATATGTCGAACAGGAAGGAGGGGTAATAAACCCGGCTTCATTAGAGTTGCTGGGCAAAGCAACCGAACTGGCCAGCCTCCTTGGTGAAAAAGTAGGTGCAGTGCTCGTTGGTAAGGATATAAAAAGTTTAGCAGCTGAGTTGATAGGGAGAGGGGCGGATAAAGTTTATGTTGCTGAAGATAGGTTATTAGAGCATTTCTTGCCCGTTCCATATACTAAAGCAGTTTCACAGCTGATTGAAAGATATGGACCGCAGGTAATGTTGTTTGGTGCTACGCCTTTAGGCAGGGAGTTGAGTCCAAGGATTGCCTATAGGTTGAAATCGGGGCTGACGGCCGATTGTACCCGGCTGGATATAATGGATTTTGAGAAAGGTAAGTGGGAGCTTACGGCAGTTTTAGGACAGACAAGGCCAGCCCTAGGGGGAAATATAATGGCCTCCATTATTACCCAGAATTCAGTGGTGCAGATGTCAACGGTGAGGCCGGGTGTCATGAGGGCGTTAGAACTTGATACTAAACGGACTGGGGAAATTATAGAACATATGCCGGGTCTACAAGAATCCGATCTAGGAGCCAGGATAATTTCTACTGAGCTTTATGAACTTACCTCCGATATTACCGAGGCTGTGGCCATTGCATGTGGTGGTGCTGGGTGTAGGACAAAGGATAATTTTAATAAGCTTATAATTCCGCTAGCTGAGAGCCTGGGTAAATTCTTGGGAGAAAAGGCTATTGTGGCCGCTTCCAGGGCAGCCGTTGAATTAGGATTTATAGAGTATAGCCATCAGGTTGGTCAGACCGGCCAGACAGTTAAGCCCAGGGTGTATATTGCCGTCGGCGTCTCCGGAGCGGTGCAGCACCTGACGGGTATGCAAAACTCCGATATTATCATAGCTATAAATAACGACCCGGGCGCACCGATCTTTAAAGTAGCTGATTATGGAGTAGTAGGTAATATGGATGTGCTGGTTCCTCAACTTATCAATGCGTTGAACTTACAGGGACAGTCGGGAGAACAATCTTAAATGAATTTTAAAAAAATGGATGTGTTATTTGTTGGGGCCGGTCCGACAAGTCTGGCTTCTGCCATAAGATTAAAGAAATTGCTTAATCAGAGTGGGCGAAAAGAGTCAGTCGTGGTGGTTGAAAAAGCAGACAAGCTCGGGCAGCATAACCTGTCTGGAGCCATCTTTGAAGCTGATGTCTTAGATGAACTAATCCCTGATTGGAAAGAAAGGAAGGATGCTTTTGTTAAAAAAACATTGGGCAACCGGGTAAAAATAGACGAGACATATTTTCTTCCAAGAGATAATATTGCCCTGAAACTGCCTCAACCTGTTGTACCGTCATATATGCGCCATAAAGGGGATTATATAATTTCTATCAGTGAGATGGTTAATTGGCTGGCTGATATTGCTAAAAGTCTTGGTGTTGAGATCTATACTGGTTTTGCTGTTAAGGAAATACTGGTAAAAAACAATGTGGTTAAAGGTGTAAAGCTTGGTGACAAGGGTTTAGACAAGGAAGGAAAGAAGCTGTCAAACTATGCATCTGGTGATGTGGTGGAAACAAAAGTAACCGTTCTTGGCGAAGGCTCCATGGGCTTGTTAACAGAGGATCTAGTTAAAAGATTTAATCTCGCAGACGGTAAGAATCCACAGATCTATGCTCTTGGAGTGAAGGAAATTATCAGATTGCCCCAGAAGAATAACTTTGGGGCTAACCGTGTGGTACATACTAATGGGTTTCCCAATAAGACATCAACCCCTGATATTTTTGGCGGGGGCACTATTTATAGTATGAGTGCTAGTACCGTAGCCATAGCTCTTATCTTGGCTTTAGACTGGAGGTATTGCGACCTTGACCCTCAGAGAGAACTTCAATTTTTTAAATCCCACAGTCTGGTCAAGAAATTTCTCAATGGTGGAAAAGTAGTATCTTATGGAGCCAAGGTATTTCCAGTAGGCGGCTTTTATTCGATACCAAAACTGGCTACCGATGGCGCCATTATCATTGGAGATGCAGCTGGGCTTATCAATACCAGGAAGCTCAAGGGATTGCATTATGCTATCAGGTCAGGAATGACTGCTGCCGAGGCCATATTTAAGGCTATTTCAGCCAGTGACTACTCCAGACATACGTTGCAGACCTATGAAGACCTGTTATATGAAAGTGTGGTTATATCTGATATCCGCGCTGCCAGGAATTACCGGCAGGTTTTTGCTAAAGCCGGTAGAGCTGGTTTGTATTTAGGAGTACCTCTGTCCCTTATTCAGCAGTATTTTCCATTTAGACTGGGAACAAAGAAAGATCATGAAGGCATGAGTAGAGCTAGACTGAATAGAGCCTACAGTGGTGGTATTGACCGTCTAACGGCGGTTAATCTTTCCAATACTCGCCATCGTGAGGACGAACCTTCGCATATTACATTCTCGGATAGTGAAAAATGCACCGGTTGCGGAGAAGAATTCGGTTATCATCCCTGTGAATACTTCTGCCCGGCAGAAGTATATAAATTTGAGAAAGAACGATTGATTTTGAGCCCATCTAATTGTGTACATTGCCAGACTTGTCGAATAAAATGCCCTCACCAGGTGATAGAGTGGCAAGTGCCCGAAGGGGGGGATGGGCCAAGATATAAGATGATGTAGTTTTTACAATAGCCGAGGGCAGGTTATGACTGTGAAATATATTTCGAATAGGTGATCTGCCCCTAAAAACCAGTCCAGTTTTAAAATTAAACTGAGTGAAAAGTGGCAGTGAATTTCTGCTATAATGACTAAAATGAAGGGCTTGGTCATGGTTGTCAAGTGAATGTAGATTGCTACTTTAAAAGGAATTTGTATGCACCGATTACGAATCGGTATGGCGCAGATAAATAGCACTGTCGGCGACTTGGAGGGCAATACGCGAAAAATCCTGGAAACTGTCGCTGAAGCCAGATCTTTAGAGGTTGACCTGCTTACTTTTCCTGAACTTGCTATCTGTGGCTATCCGCCGGAGGATCTTCTGCTTAAGCCGCAATTCATTGAGGAAAACCTCAGGTTTCTTGATCAAGTCGTCGAGCACTCTTCAGGACTTACTATCGTAGTCGGTTTTGTCGATATCAAAGATGACATCTACAATGCTGCTGCAGTGCTCCATGACGGAAAGCTGGCTGGTATTTATCACAAGATATCTCTGCCTAACTATGGAGTCTTCGATGAGAATCGCTATTTTCAGGCTGGCGATGAGTGTCCTATCTATATCATAAAAGGTGTTGGTGTTGGCGTAAACATCTGTGAGGATATCTGGTGTGAAACGGGGGTAGCTACAGCACAGGCCTACTCTGGAGCCGAAGTCATAGTAAATATAAGTGCTTCCCCATATCACCTCGGTAGGGGAGACTTCAGAGAAAGAATGCTGGAGTCTCGTGCCTCGAACAATATGGCCATCGTTGCCTATAATAATTTAGTAGGAGGACAGGATGAGTTGGTCTTTGATGGCAACAGCATGGTGTTGGATGAGAAAGGTCATCTGATAGTCAGGGGCAAACAGTTCGAGGAAGACTTGGTGTTAGCTGACCTTGACGTAGAGGCTGTGTTTCAAACACGCTTTCATGATCCGCAGTGGAGAAAAGATGCACTTTCCCTGAAAGAACAGCAGTGGCATGCGACGAGAATAGTGATATCTGAGACGCCTTCTGCTGCTCCGAAACCACCGTTGCCGCAAAGACGGCTTGAGGTGCACAGTTTGCAAGGCGATGTATATGATGCGCTGGTGCTGGGCACGCGGGATTACGTTTGCAAGAATGGCTTCGAGAAGGTGTTGATAGGGCTTTCTGGAGGGATTGATTCCAGCCTGGTGGCAGCCATTGCCGTCGATGCCCTCGGTCCCCTTAACGTGGTCGGTGTGGCAATGCCGTCAAGATACTCTTCCTCTGCCAGCGTATCGGACGCCGAATTATTGTCTTATAATTTAAACATCAAACTCTTAAATATACCTATTGATAATGTCTTCCAGTCCTATCTTGAGGTGCTGGCCACGTCTTTCAAAGGAACTGAGCCCAATGCGGCTGAGGAAAACATCCAAGCTCGGATTCGAGGCAACATCCTTATGGCATTATCAAACAAGTTTGAATGGATTGTTCTAACTACGGGTAATAAGAGCGAGATGGCTACCGGCTACACCACATTATATGGGGACATGGCGGGTGGCTTTGCCGTAATAAAAGATGTACCTAAAACTATGGTCTACGAATTGACTAAGTATCGAAATTCACTGGCAGGTTCGGAGTTTATACCATCCACTATCATAGAGAAAACACCCTCGGCTGAGCTGAGGCCAGAACAGAAGGATACCGACACACTGCCTGCGTACGAGGTCCTCGATCCCATACTCACGGCTTACGTCGAAGAGGACAAAAGTGTTAAACAAATCGTAACTATGGGAATTGATAAAGAGGTGGTCAAACGTGCCGCACGACTGGTGGATACCAGCGAATACAAGCGTCGTCAGGCACCACTAGGCATTAAGATAACCCCCAAGGCATTCGGTCGAGATAGAAGGCTACCCATTACGAATCGGTTCCAGGGATATTAGCAGGCATGGTATAATTAATCTAAGTGTATGTATTTAGTGAAGATGTGAGAGAATAATTACCACTAAATCTTACTGAGTATTAAAATGGGCATATTAGAGATAGTAATTCTATCCTTAGTTGTACTACTTCTATTCAGTATCGGCTGGTTTGCCGGCATTGCCCAGTTGTTGATAAAAACATTTATGGATAAAGGTCGTGCATTCCTGCAAGATTCTATTGAAGATAGACTGGAACAGCCTGAAACCAAGAAAAAATCCAAAAAATCGCGAAGGCTTTAAAAGTGGTAATAAATTTTTAGAGGAAAGCGGTTTCCAGGGTTGAGACATTCCCGCTCTCCCGGGCATAAAGAACCCCGGTAGTAATAACCACGATTGCCAGAACACTGGTAATTGAAATAAATAACCGCTTATCCATTCTTATTCCTCCTGGCTAAAAATATATTCCTCCAGTCCTGTAGCAATCTTTACCACCATCTTATATGAACTCTTTTACACTACATCCGACCTCTAATAATAAACGTTGATACCTCTTGCCTCAAGTTGGGGGATATAGACATTTATTGATTCCGCGCTCAAGGGATTGTCCCCCAAATCCACAAAGTCTCCATCTGAAAGCCCCACATTACTAACTAATGCCGAGATGTCGCTGATGCTGTTGTTGCTAAGGTTAAGCCCCATCAGGTTGCTAAGACCGGCCAGGGCTGAGATATCGCTGATATTGTTGCCGTAAAGGTTAAGATACTCAATGTTGGTGAGGTCGGCTAATGCTGAGATGTTGCTGATGTTGTTAGTGCCAAGCTTAAGCCACTGTAGGTTACTGAGCCCGGCCAGGGCCGAGATATCGCTGATGTTGTTGGCGTAAAGATTAAGATACTCCAGATTACTGAGCCCGGCCAGGGTTGAGATGTCACTGATGTTGTTGTCTTCGAGGACAAGCAGCCCCAAATTACTAAGCTCGGCCAGGTGCGAGATGTCGCTGATGTTATTGGCGTAGAGGTAAAGCCACTCCAGGTTACTGAGCCCGGCCAGGGCTGAGATATCACTGATATTGTTGCCGTCGAGGTCAAGCCCATGCAGGTCACTAAGCCCGGCTAAGACTGAGATATCGCT
>CAJWSH010000042.1 GCA_913046255.1 uncultured Dehalococcoidales bacterium | reverse complement strand
AGATGTAATAACTGAGTCAGGTTTAACTGCATCTTCTTCCCCAAACACCTCTAGGACTAGCCGAGACGGACTAGCCCTAAAAGTAAAGTTTAACACAACCTACCTCCTTGTCCAATTTTACCTGCCTTGTTATAATGGATTAGATTACTTTGGCAGATAGAAAATGAACAAATCATCTTTGCCCTATCACCGCATAGTGGCTAAGCTTGGTACCAATCTACTCACTAGCAATACTGGGCAGCTGGACCATGCCGTTATGTCAAAATTAGTTACCCAGGTGGCACAACTTCACCAACAGGGACTGGAACTACTAATCGTCTCTTCCGGAGCCATAGCCGCTGGCAGACATAAACTGGGACTGATCAAAAAGTTTAAGGGTATCCCCTATAAGCAGGTACTGGCTTCGGTGGGGCAGAGTCACCTGATGCAGGCTTACGAGCAACTACTTAATCAGTACGGTATTACCGTGGCTCAGGCTCTACTTGCCAAGGCTGACCTTGCTGACCGAGCCGGTTACTTAAATGCTCGCAACACCTTGCTAGCCCTTCTGGAGCTCAGTGTGCTCTGTATCGTTAATGAGAATGACGTGGTGGCGGTGGACGAGATTCAGGAGGCCAAGTTTGGCGATAATGATAATCTATCAGCCATGGTAGCCAATCTGGTTGATGCTGACCTCTTAATAATGCTCACCGATACCGCAGGGCTATATACCGCTGACCCACAGCAAAATCCTGCTGCTAGACTTATCCCACAGGTGGAGGTAATAGATGCTGAAATTGAGCGTCTGGCAGCAGATACACCCAACCAGATGGGTACTGGCGGCATGGCTACCAAGATAGAAGCCGCTAAGATGGCAACTGCCTCCGGAATAACAGTGGTTATCGCTAATGGCAATGAGCCGGATGCTATTTTGCGGCTGGCTGCCGGCGAGGCTATCGGCACTCATTTTTTGCCAACTTCCTCTAAACTTGAGAGCCGTAAACGCTGGATGCTCAGCGGTCTTTGCTCTAGAGGCAAGTTGCACGTAGATACTGGAGCCGCCATAGCGCTGAAAAAGCAGAAGCGAAGCCTGCTGGCTGCCGGAATCAAAAGTGTTGAAGGTAACTGTGAGCGGGGTGATATAGTCAATATCTATGACACTGGCAGCTCTCACCTTGGCTGTGGTATAACCAACTATAGCTCAGCCGCTATAGAGGCTATTAAAGGGGCTCACTCCGAGCAAATAGTCTCTCTACTTGGCTATGACTATGGCTCTGAAGTAGTGCATCGAAATAACTTGGTAATACTTTAACAAAGGGGTACATAATGGCTATTGGTAAACTCTACAGCTCTTATGATGAACAATTCCAAGCCGAAATTGAATACCGATTCTATGATGAGTCTCCACAGAACTGGTGGGGTGAGTTAACTCTTACCGAATACCAGCGCCTTAAAGGCGGTGACGGATTTATTATTGAATCGGTGGATGGACGAAGAGGCCGGTGCTCTCTAAAAAAGAAGGTTAATAAGGCAGTGCAGGGGTTCCTTCCACTCTATTGCTATCATTTTAGGGGAACCGGACCACTGAAATAGGGAGCAAAGTAAGCAGGGAGTCATATAGGACAAAACCTCTCTCAAAATTCTTCCCCTCCCAAGGGGAAGAGGGTAAGGGGATGGGGTTACCAAATGAAAAGCTGTATTATCTCTTGAGATTGCTTCACCGCAAAGATATAAGGCTAGACTGAAGGGGCTTTACTATGAAATCAGTAATAAATGAACTGGAAGAAAAGGGTAGGACAGCTAAGGCGATTTCCCGACATATGGCTTATCTCTCAACTGAGGTAAAGAATAAAGCTCTAACTAATATCGCTAATGACCTTATTGCCAAAAGGGATGAAATACTAGCTGCCAATCAGATTGACCAACAAGAAGCTGAGAAAGCAGATATGACGGCAGCTATGCTTGACCGCCTGCTTTTAACCTCCGAACGCCTCGAATCTATTGCTCAAGATGTGCTGGCAGTAGCCACCCTCCCCGACCCGGTGGGTGAGGTATTTGATATGCGCACCCTGCCCAATGGTCTGCTGATAGGCAGAAAACGAGTGCCTTTAGGGGTAATCGGAGCCATCTACGAGAGCCGCCCCAATGTCACCATAGACATTTCCAGCCTGTGCCTAAAATCGGGTAATGCCCTTATCCTAAGAGGCGGGAAGGAAGCAGTTAACTCCAACAGTGCTCTGGCCAAAGTAGTTCAAGGGGCGGCGACAAGGGCTGGTATGCCCAATGGAGCCGTCCAGTTTATTGAGAATACCGACCGAACGTTGGTAGCTTATATGCTCACCATGAGCGATATTATTGACCTGATAATACCCCGCGGTGGAGCCGGACTAATAAAATTTATTAAGGAAAAGGCGGCTATGCCAGTGGTCGCCGGAGGTATTGGTGTCTGTCATACCTATGTTGACGAGAGCGCCGATTTGGCTAAAGCAGTTGCCATTGCCTATAACGCCAAGGTGCAACGACCCACGGTTTGCAATGCCTTGGATACGCTTCTGATTCACACTAATATTGCTGAAGCCTACCTGCCATTAGTGGCAACAGAGTGGGTCAAGGCTGATGTAGAAATGCACTGTGATAAACGAGCGCTTTCTATTCTCAAATCAATGCCCTCATTAAAACTAGTCCCAGCCACAGGAGATGACTGGGGCAAGGAGTTCCTGTCACTGGTAGCCGCGGTAAAAATAGTTCGCTCTCTAGATGAGGCTATTGGTCATATTGAAGACTATGGTTCGGGGCATTCTGAAGCTATTGTTGCCCAAGACTACAGTACTGCTATGCGCTTTCTAAATGAAGTTGATGCCGCCTGTGTCTATGTTAATGCCAGCACCCGCTTTACCGATGGCAGTCAGTTTGGTCTCGGGGCAGAGGTGGGCATCAGCACTCAGAAGATGCATGCCCGTGGTCCACTAGGTTTAAAAGAGATGACTTCCTATAAGTGGCTCATTTTCGGTAGTGGGCATGTCAGGCCTTAATTACCTTAATGAGTCTTTAATGATTCTAGGACAACCTGCTGAGCTTGAAATAATTGCCTGGTGCCCTTTTCTGCCAGAGCCAGCACAGAGTCAATGGTTTCCTTAGAAAAGGGCTTACTTTCAGCTGTACCCTGAACCTCAACAAATTCACCCTTGCTGGTCATTACCATATTAAAGTCAGCCTCAGCCGAAGAATCTTCATCGTAGCACAAGTCAAGCAGTATGTAGCTCCCAACTATGCCAACGCTGGTGGCGGCTACGGCGCTTTTTAAAGGTATAGATGATATTATGCCCATATTGGCCAGTGTTTGCACAGCCTGATACAAGGCGACATAAGCACCGGTAATGGCTGCTGTTCTGGTGCCCCCATCCGCCTGTAAGACATCGCAATCGATCATTAAAGTCCTCTCTCCCAACTCGTCAAGGTCAGTTATTGCCCGTAGCGAACGTCCTATAAGACGCTGAATTTCATGACTCCTACCAGCGATTCTACCCAGCGACGAGTCCCTGCGGGTACGGGTAACAGTGGCCCGGGGTAGCATAGCGTATTCGGCAGTAATCCAGCCGCTGCCACTCTCCCTTAAAAAATAAGGCACCCTTTCTTCAACACTCGCCGAACAGATTACCTGTGTTTTGCCCAACTCTATCAGTGCCGATCCTTCAGCAAAGCTCTGGACTCCGGGAGTTATGCGTACCGGTCTCAACTCATCATAAGCACGCCCATCAATTCTTTTCATATAAATTACTTTCTAGCCCCTGATATATGAAAGGAGTATAGCATTGATGAGGGAACAACGGCAATCAGGTTATAGGGTGGGAGGATGGGAAAAGAACATGGCAAAAACCTTTCTAAATCATCATCTATCTCGCCCCCATTAGCTTTTCTCTCCTTCAAAACAATGAGCAACGGACAAGAATACTTAGGGTTTATGTTGTATCAGAAATTATTGGGAAATAGTGAGAGCGCAATCTCAGATTTTTATTCCTTTTCGACAGATCATTCTAAGTCAGCCAGTATCATATACTCTGGCCAGTACCTTCCCAAGCATAGGCACCGTCTCATAGGTATTAATATCCTCTGGATTTATCCACCTTATCTCTTTATGCTCCCAGTCAAGCTTGATTTTGCCCGGCTCTTTTATCTGAAACAGAAATGGATGAATCACCCATTTAACACCAGCTTCATCATCATGAACCTCAAGCGGTTTGCCCCGCTTGGATAGTTTAAGATCTTCTTGGCACAGGCTAGTCTCCTCTTCTATCTCTATCAAGGCTTGTTCACCAGCAGTAGTCTGCATATAACCACTAACGCCGGCCCATTTCCCCCGGAAACTGCCCACCAGCTCACTGCGACGAAGGATCAGTATCTTAGCCCCAAACTTAAGAAAGCAGGTAACGACATATCTTTCAGATGGTACATTTATCAACTATGCCCCCATTCATATCCTAAGAGCTATTTTAAGCTTATTAGATACTCTTTTAACCAAGACAAGGCAGCCAAAGCAGCTAGGTATTTATTTTGGTCTCGGTTTTCCTCAAAGCAGTGTCTCCGGCTATAGGTTCCACCATTGTGTGATAAGCCAATGTAGAACAGTCCTACTGGCTTCCCTAGGGTAGCACCATCAGGTCCAGCGATGCCGGTATCTGCCAAACATATATCGGCACCCAGTATTTTTTTACCGCCCCGTGCCATCTCCTCAGCTATTTGAGAACTCACCACGCCATAACTACTGATGGTATCCTCTTTCACTCCGACCAGGCCAATTTTGATCTGATTGCTATAGGCAGTAAGGGACCCTTTATAGTAGTTCGAGCTACCGGGAACATTGGTTATTAGGTGCGACAAGAGCCCCCCAGTAGCTGACTCAACAAGCCCTAGGGTAAGCTCTCTCTGGCGAAGCAACTTGCCAACCTCTTGTTCCAGATTAGTCATGGTTCAATATAAAGCCCAGCCATCCTTACAGAATGTGTTGATATTTGATTTCTTAAGGACCAAAATATAGACTGCCTGCCAATTTCATGCTATTATCCGCTTACCATTAAAGTATATAGCAACGGTGGCCTAAAATAAAGCTAAAGCACACCCAAACCACTTAAAATAAAAACCATTTATATCAATGAGCATGCTAGCTTTTATTTTTGGTATCCTTGGTGGGTTGTGCGTGGTACTGTGCATTATCACAGCAGCAGAAACAGAAACATTGTTATTCAGCGAAGAGTTTACTGCGATGTTCTGGTTGGCACTGGGGGCAGTCTTAGTTCCAGTCTCTATTGCTTCCAGTCTTTGGGGTAGCTCAGCAGACTAGTAGCGATATCGTGTCCAGCCAAAAAAGCCAAGCTAGAATTTTCATACGAGTCTACCCCGGCGCTGCCAGAAACGAAGTGGTAGGCTTTAGTGACGGCGTATTGCGGGTAAGGGTATCAGCCCCGCCAGTCAAAGGCAAAGCCAACAGAGAACTGGTAGCTTTCTTGAGCCATCTGCTTGATGTAAGCTCCGCTAGCATAATAATTAGCAAGGGACATACTAGCCAGAACAAGATTATCACAATTTACGATTTGAGCCAGGAAGCAGCTTTGAGGCTACTGCTACATGAGTCTAGTTCTTAGCCTTAATTAAGGGCGTCCCGTCTTCTATACCGCTTCTTTTTATCCCTTGAGCCTTTGGGGCGGCCTGGTTTCCTATCCGTATTTTTACGAGTTATCCAGCCGTCAGTCATGGTAGCACCACTGGTTATAAAGCAGGTACTACGCTGATACTCCTGACTTGTAGATACATGCCTGTCCTTGCTTAAAAATCCGCACTGGTAGCAACGACAGAACCAATTGTCCCCAACTATATCAAAGAACATGTCACCCCCACATTTGGGGCAGTCTTCCTTCGACATTCGTCTCATGTAACCGCACTGGAGACAATGATCGAACGAGATAGCACCATCTATGTCAAGAAATGTATCGCCACCACATCGAAGGCAGCTTCTTATTTTCCACAATACCATATTATCACTCCCCTAAATCGCAGAGGCACATTGCCAAAGCATGGCCAATGCTCGCCTCTACTCCTCATTGGTATTCTAAGGGAAGCAACAGTAACAAATATGTAACTTTCGTTACAAAAGTTTGAGGGAAATAAAAGGCATGGATTTAGAAGATCGGTGGCATGCCTGCTAATAGTGTCCACATTATAGGCTGGTTTTCGACCACTGGAGCAGTAGCGATTATGTCGGCGGTCCTCTCGTGTTACGACTGCTTTGGCTAATTTAAAAATGCATAAATCATTTGACAAATGCATAAATCAATAGTAGACTTACACTAGGTGCAAAATGAAGCAGTTGAGAGAACTCTTTTCCTTAAGAAATCAACCTAGATTTTGGTCCTTGTATGTTGTTGTTCCTATGTTAGTTGTAGCCGTGGCCGGAGGCGTAAATTGTAGCAATGATGTAAGCCCTCAAATAGCTGAGGAAATAGCACAGGATGAAGAAACCACACAGGTTGAAGAAACAACCATCTCCAATTCTGCGGACCCAGTAATACCAGTGCTACCAGTGCTACAGTCGGATCTTGAGATAACACGACTTGAACTTGGGGGTTATGGCTCGAAGCTATCTAGAGGATCCACCTTCTCCATATTGGTACAGGTGACGAATCACGGACAGGTGGCATCTGGAGAGTACACGGTAGAAATATACGAGAAGATTGATTTTGATACACTTTGGGGACTTATTGGCGGCTGTGGTTGCGGTGCACCCGACGATCTGCTCTATCTCGAAGAGAGAGTCATGATGGACTCGTACCCCATGGACAGCTTAGCGCCAGGAGAAACTCATATTATTGAAAAAGAAGATGCGCTATTGGAGTTTGTGTCCTTATACACTATATCCGCAGAAATAACACCAATTGGCTGGCAAGAAGACAATAACTCTAATAATATAGAGAGTTTAGATATAGAAGTTTGGTAAGCCTTTTATATTAATGTTGCTCCATTACTGCTGATTTCATATCGTATTCCTTTTAGGATAACTCACCTCTCCCCCAAAATGCCCACAAGGTATTGATAAAATCATATAGATGTGCTATATACCATTGATATGGTGGAGCTTGCGTCACAGAGGAGGTTTAATACGAATATTAAAGTTAAAGCAACTGCTACGCTAACTCTGCTTTTTATAATAGCCATCGCTATAGGAGCCTGCTCTCGTGGTGAACCAACGACTACACCAACATTACCGGTACTATACGAAGCTCCAATCTTTACTCTTACCAATCAGGACAATTCAGAAGTTAATCTTTCCGATTTTCGGGGAAAGGTTGTCGTCTTGGATTTCGTCTACACGCGCTGCCCCGATGTTTGCGGGGAGATGAACTTTAAATTACAGAGCGTGTGGCAGCAACTGGAGGAGGAACTGAAGCCAGACCTTAATTTTATATCAGTTAGTTTTGACCTCTACGACACCCCCGAGGTGCTGAAGCAATATGCCAAGATTTTTGACGTACCTGGGTGGCAGTTTCTTACTGGCACCGAGGAGCAAATTCGCCAGGTTAAAGATGACTATGGGGTAATAGCCATTTCGGCACCAGATGGATGGGAAATTGTACACAGCATGGCGATTGTCCTTATTGATCGGGATGGTATGGTCAGAAAGACATACGGAGACTTGGAATTCCAAGAAAAGGATA
>CAJWSH010000041.1 GCA_913046255.1 uncultured Dehalococcoidales bacterium | reverse complement strand
CACCGAGATCTACACACTCAAGGGTCTTGTCTTTGTAAGCCACGAACAACCTCCTTTTGAGACTCGGTCGTGCAGTTTTGGCATCTATAGACTTGGGACTTTATGTGGGATACTACAGATCGGGAATTACAAACTTTCAATCATCTGGCTCCAGTATGTCACGTGATTGGATAGCTTGCCAAATTGTGAGGGAAATGTAATATGGAGCGATATTCTTTATGTCTGAGTTACGCTTAACACTAATTTCTTATAGGCTGCCATTAGTCTTTGGGTAAGAGGCCCTGGTATGCCGGTGCCAGTTGGTTTACCATCTATTTCAGTGAGAGGTATAATCTCCATAAGAGAGTTGCTCAGGAAAGCCTCTTCAGCCTGAGAAAGCTCATCTAGGCTTATCTCTTGCTCAATGGCCTTAATATCCAGTTCATGGGCTAGTTCCAGAATCGCCTGCCTTGTAACTCCAGGGAGAATACCACTCTTCTCATTAGGCGTCTTTAGTATGCCGCGAATTACCAGAAAGATATTGCTCATACTGGCCTCGGCCAGGGTGCCATTCTCGTTGAGTAAAAGGGCTTCGTCAACCCCAGCCGATCTGGCCTCCTGCCTAGCGAGAATGCTTTCCAGATAGCTGGTTGATTTGAGCCGGGAGAGGAGCGACTGGCTATTGCGGCGAATAGATGAGATGATTGCTCTATATCCTTTGTGGTAGACTTTTTCCGAGTAAGAATTATAATGGTCAGCTAGTATCAGCACCGTAGGTTTTTTGCAGGTTTTAAGGTCAGAGGATGTACCCTCCTCGCCGATGGAAATGGTGATACGGATACGAGCCTCACTGAGCTTATTGGCCCGAATAGTGTCCGTCACGGCATTTTTTAGGTCTAATGCCCCGATTGGCAATCCCAGTATCAAAGCCGAGTGTGCCAGACGGTTGAGGTGATGTTCCAAGCGAAACACTTTGCCTTTATAGGCACGCATAGTCTCAAAGAGACCAAATCCATATAGAAAACCATAATCCATAGCTGGTATAAAGGCTTTATTGCGGGCTATTAAGTGACCATTCAGGTAAACAATCTGACTCATAAACCTTCTCCTTGGGTTATAATGAATATAAAGGCTTTACTACTGGATATTAAACGACCTCTCAAATAAACAATCTGACTCATGAGCTGGCTCCTATAGGCCACTTTGGCTGGGAAAAGCTTAGGAAATTTCTTAGTACAGCGTGACCGACATCGGTCATTATTGACTCCGGGTGGAATTGCAGCCCCTCAACAACATATTCTTTATGTCGGATACCCATAATGACACCGTCGCTGGTAGTGGCAGTTAGTTCCAGCACTGAAGGAAAAGCATTCCATTTTGTTACCAGGGAGTGGTAACGCCCAGCCTCAAACGGATTGGGTAGCCCCTTATATACCGTTCGGTAATCATGATAAACAAGAGAACTCTTGCCATGGGTAGGCGTAGTTGTCGGTACAATCTGCCCACCATAGACATAACCTATGCACTGGTGCCCTAGGCAGATACCAAGAATAGGAATTTTGCCGGCAAAGTGACGGATGATATCATTGGAGATACCAGCCTCAAGCGGTGTGCAAGGTCCCGGAGAGATGATAATGTGGGATGGATTTAAAATCTCAATTTCAGCTAGGGTTATCCGGTCATTGCGATGGACTAGTGGTTCCCAACTCAGCTCTCCTAGGTACTGGGCAAGGTTATAAACAAAAGAATCGTAGTTATCAATTACTAGAACCATGCTTACTTCACCAGTGCCGCAGTCAAATTGAGACTCTGAAACAGTGCCCTGGCTTTATCCAGGGTTTCTTGGTACTCAGCTTCAGGGTCAGAATCATAGGTAACGGCACCACCCACCTGAAAATAGACTCTTTTCCCTTTGATCAGAAAAGTGCGGATAGCAATGTTGAGATCAAGGTCTCCACTAAAACTCAAATAACCGATACTTCCGGTATATACGCTCCTCCTGGTCGGCTCTAATTCATCTATTATCTCCATCGCCCGTATTTTTGGGGCTCCGGTTATGGAGCCACCGGGGAAGGTGGCTTTGAGTAAGTCAATACCGTTCTTGCCTTCTCTGAGCCGGCCCACCACTCCCGAAGTGAGGTGAAAAACTGTGGGAAACACCTCCAGTATAGCCAGTTCGGTTACCTTAATTGAGTCGAAACGACACACACGACCTAGGTCGTTTCTCTCGAGGTCAACAATCATTATGTTTTCGGCTCTGTCTTTTGGGCTGTTTAACAGCTCATTGGCTAGTATTTCATCTGATTCCGGGGTTTTCCCCCGCGGACGGGTACCCTTGATGGGGCGTGTTTCTACCCGGTCTCCTTGTAGACGGAGGAACCTCTCCGGCGAGGCACTTATCACCTGTAGCCCATTAAAGCCGAGGTAGCTGGCAAAAGGAGCTGGGTTTATCCGTCTGAGGCGCTTGTAAAGCTGGTAAGGAGTAATAGAAAGCTCAGTCTCAAAACGCTGTGACAGATTAACCTCGAAAATATCACCGGCGATTATATACTGCCGTGCTTTTTCAACGGCGGTCACATATTCCTTATGAGTAAAACCACCTTTAATGGGTGCCAGTTCCATCAGAGAAGATACAGGCATTGGCACTGCTTCGGTACTAGTTTCTGGCACATTAACCAACTGAGTCTTCATTTCATTCAAGCGCTTTAATGCCCTCTCCATTCTTTTAGGCTCTTCTAGCTCAGGGAAACCGGTGGAGACGATGTAATTCTTACCCTTGAGATTATCAAAGGCTAAAACCAGATCGTAGAAGCCAAAATGGCATTCAGGTAGTTTAAGGTCATCTATCGCGCTTGAGGGCAGTTGCTCAATAAAATGACACAGATCATAACTAAAGTAGCCTACGGCGCCACCGATAAATGGTATTGGTGAGGAACCAGAGTTCAGATGGTAAATTTTTAAGAAATATCCTAATAAATCAAAAGGGCTACCGTAAAAGTCGCTCTTTTTAGTACCCTGAGTAATAGTACCTTCATTACCACGGGTGCTGAGCATCAAGAAAGGGTCGCTGCCAATAAAAGAATAGCGTCCTAGCTTATGGGGATTCATACCGCTATCTAAAAAGAAACTAAACTGTTTGTCTCTGAATATTTCAAAGGCATCAAGCGGCGTTAACTTTGCCTCTATTTCTTCTATCAGTGGATGACGAGATACTCTAACCATGAACCTTAACTGCAATGAGAAGTCTATCTTGTTGGCAACTATTGGCATAATACAACAGTGGATGGTTCTCGTCAATTTGGATAATTAGTCCTATTTTCTTCGACTTGTAGTTTACCACGGGTAAGCTGAGGAGCTTTGATCTTCATGTTTTAGCTTTGAGTCTTCTGGAATTCAGGGAACTAATAGTGGGTTTTATTTGCAATTACCATAAGTATTAGCATCATCAAAACTTCAACTAATATACCTACAGCAGTCATCAGATCTGCCGGAGATGTGGGTCCGAAAAAGGAGACGGCAATCGCTATTATAAGTTTAGAGAAGTTGCTGGTATCTATCATAGCCGCAGGAGTGGTGATATTGTGACGTAGCTTTCGTGTCTTTGGCCACCCGTAGGCAATAGAGAATACAAGAAAGATTTGTGTGCTGAGATATGTGGCAATCAAAATATGTTAAACGGATTTCAACAGTAGTCTCTCCTTAGAACAAGAAGACGACAACGAGTGCGAGCAATAATTCTGTGATAGTTAGATTAGCAGTCCTGTTAACGCTCCTGCGCCTTATAAAGTAAGGCGCACAGAATCAGATATTTCTTCCAGACATCGAGTCTTCTTTTTGTTGTAATACTCATGTTTCTCGTGTTATCTCTTCCAATATCTTTATTACTTTTGTTTTTATCTTATCTCTTATTTCTCTGGCCCTTTCTAGCGGTTTCCCCCTAGGAACTTCTAATTCCCAGTTTTCGGTCTCGATGAATGCCGTCGAGCATATCTCCTCCACCCCACAACCCATAGTTACTACCTTGTCTATCGACTTTACTAGCTCAAAGATGAGCGCTTTTGGCTTATTAGCACTTGTGTCTATACCGACCTCTCGCATGACCTCGATCACGACGGAGTCGATGACATCGGTGGGGCTGATTCCAGCTGAAAGCGCTTTAGCCTTACCTTTTGCCAGTTGATTGAAAAAGGCCTCGGCTATCTGAGAGCGGCCAGCGTTATGAACACAAACAAAGAGTACAGTTTTCATGAGCTATCCTCCGCAAGATGTATATTAACACATTTCTATTTTGCCGCATTAATAATGGTAGGGGCTGTTGACAGATTTTGTGGTCTATGATATTCTTGACTTTGTTGACTAATCTGGTCAACAAAGGAGCAGCATAGGTGAAACTTTCTACTAGAGGACAGTATGGAACCAGGGCTCTCTTGGAATTAGCTCTTCACCAAGGGGATGGACCGGTTCTGCTTAGGAATATCGCTCAAAAACAACAGATTTCCCTGCAGTATCTTGAGCGTTTGATTTCTCCCTTAATAGCTGGGGGTGTAGTCCGGAGCACTCGGGGTGCCAAGGGCGGAGTTTCACTGGCTCGAGCTCCCGAAGAGATAAGACTGAGCGAGGTTGTTCGGCTTCTTGAGGGCTCAGTTGCTCCGGTAGAGTGCGTTGATAATCCCGAGGCCTGTAATCGCTCCGAATTATGCGTGACCCGAGATATATGGGGTGAGCTGAAGCAAGCTATTGATGATGTTTTAGATTCGACCACTCTCAAGGATCTGGTTGAGCGCCAGAAACGAAAAAAGCAGTCGGAAGCAGAGATGTATTATATTTAGGCTGAGTTTCACCTTAATTGAGTTGCTGGTAATGGTTGCTTGCTAAAGGAAACCTTAACAATTTTAATATAAGGGGATAAAATCAAATTGGTAGAGGTAATTCAAAAATGAAAGGCAGACGATGGATCTGGAGTATGAGAGCTTTCATTTATGTGAGCCTGATATTGGGTGGGGCCGGCGTATGGTGGTTCGCCTGGGGCCCAGGTGCTGGCGGTAATGGCGACTCCCAGGATTTTATATGGCCACTTGAAATGACAGAGCTTGCCATTGGTAGAAGTGTTCATCGAACTTATTGCGCCCAATGCCATGGAATTCAGGGAGTTGGGGCGCCCAATTGGGCTCAGCAGCACTCCAACGGCACTTTCCCACCACCGCCGCACGACAGTACCGGTCACGCCTGGCACCACAGCGATAATTATCTCTACCGTATTATTAGAGATGGAGGGAAGTTTCTTGAGGAGCAGTCAGATGAAATGCTGGGGTTCGTCAGCGCTATGCCTGCTTGGGGTGACTCCCTTAGCCCGAAGGAGATTCAGGCGGTCATTATCTATATCAAGAGCCTGTGGGGTCCTGTGGAGCTCGCCTTTCAGGAGTATGTGACGGCCTCATCGGTCAATTAGCTTGGGTATGATATGAGGAGTGGAAATGCTTCAACATAAGACAGTAGAAATTCCTAAGATAACCAGAGGAATAGCCAGGGATTCTACAGAGCTAGTTGGAAATACACCTCTGGTCAGATTAAATCGAATAACTGATGGTATGAAAGCAGAGGTTGTGGCTAAGCTTGAGTCCTTCAATCCCTTGGGTAGTGTGAAGGACAGAATAGCAGTATCAATGATTGTGGATGCTGAAAAGAAAGGTCTCATTAACAGAGATACAGTTATTGTTGAGCCCACCAGTGGTAACACTGGTGTTGCTTTAGCTTTTGTTTGTGCCGCTAGAGGATACAGGCTCATTCTCGTCTTACCTGATATTATATCTCAGGGGCGCAAGCAGCTCCTTTCCATTTTTGGTGTTGAGATGATATTAACCCCTGGGGGAAAGGGAATGCCAGGGGCAATGAGGAAAGCTGAGCAGCTGATCGCAGAAAATACTAACTATTTTATGCCTCAGCAGTTCAAAAACCTAGCCAATCCAGAAGTACATCATTTGACCACCGCTGAGGAGGTCTGGAGAGATTCCGATGGTAGGGTGGATATCCTGGTCGCTGGTGTTGGAACCGGAGGTACGATTACTGGGATAGCTGAGGTGATTAAGGATAGGAAACCTCAATTTAAGGCTGTCGCTGTCGAGCCAGCTGATTCTCCGATTCTCTCTGGGGGGAAACTGGGAGTCCATAATATTCAGGGCATTGGTGCTGGTTTTGTGCCTGGTGTTCTGAGAATTGACCTGATTGATGAAATTATCAAGGTCGCAAGTGAAGACGCTCAAATAATGACCAGAAGATTGGCTAAGGAGGAAGGGATATTGGCTGGGATATCCTCGGGGGCGGCTGTCTGGGCAGCATTGAAGGTGGCTAGGAGGTTGGAAAGTGATGGTAAGCTTATCGTGGTAATTTTACCTGATACTGGCGAGCGCTACCTTTCTGCCTAGCTTTTTTATGCGCTTTAATGGATAGTGAGTAAGTATATGAAAAGAGGAGAGCAAAGATAAGATGTATGAGGGGTCAGAAGCAAGACTAAGACGGGAAGCCCGTCGTTTAAAGATGGATTTTGCAGCGCTCAAAAGTGGAGGGTTTATCAAGCAAACCCAGGAGAATCTCTTTACAGTCAGGCTTAGATGCCCTGGAGGGAAACTCTCGTCACAACAACTGAGCAAAGCCGCCGAGCTTGCCCAGAAATATGGGCGGGGAGAGGTTCATACCTCTTTTCGTCAGTCAATAGAAATCCCTTATGTTCATTACCAACACTTTGATGCTATTGCTAGTGAGCTCAAGGAAATAAATTGGGCAGTCGCCTCTTGCGGACCTCGTATCAGGGTGCCTACTGCCTGTGCCGGCTGCACCTATAATCCTAATGGCCTTATGGATTCTCAAGAGATGTGTTTGGAGGTGGATAGACGCTTTTTTGGTATCCCTACCGATCATCATAAATTCAAGCTCTCCTTTTCTGGATGCCCTATAGACTGTGCCCGAACTAGGGAGATGGATCTGGGATTTCAGGGAATAGCCGAGCCAGAATTATTGGAAGAACTATGTAATGGATGCGAACTCTGTATCCCTAGCTGTGAGGAGGGGGCGCTTACCTTGGTCGATGACTTGCCAGTAAAGGATGCCGACAAGTGCATATACTGCGGTGATTGTATCAAGGTCTGCCCGATGGATGCCTTTTTAGTGGCTAGAAAGGGATGGCTTGTTCGAGTTGGGGGTAAACATGGCAGACATCCTATCTATGCCTATGAGATAGCCAACTTTGTTTCTGACGAACAATGTTTTCTTCTTATTGAGAAAACTTTGGAGTGGTACCAGACCAATGGGCGGGGGAGAGAACGGATTGGGGCTACAATTCTTCGCTTGGGTCTTGATAAGTACTTAGATGAAGTGGTAAGGCTGTTAAATCTGGAGCTTATTGAGAAATCCGAAGAGAGAAGGAAATTTAGAGCTAGAGGGAATTTCTACGATTGAGAGGGGCGCTTGCCAGACAAGTCCTTGGCCTGAGACTTTAGAGGATAAGCGAGAGAATGCTGGCAAAAGTAAGTGGGAGGATGGCATGGCAAAACTTAAATGGGAGTTTAGTTTTAAGGGTACCAAATAGCCGTACAGGCGAATAAATATAAAGGCGGTGTAAAAAATGGAAGAAAAAAGTGTAATTGAGACGACAACAATGGAAGAAAAGATCGAGCATGCTAAAGAGTTGATTGAAGAAGCAATAAAAAAATATTCCAGGATAGCGGTCGCCTGTTCTTTTGGCAAAGACAGTATGGTTGTGGTTCATCTGGCAAGGGAGGTGGACCCAAATA
>CAJWSH010000040.1 GCA_913046255.1 uncultured Dehalococcoidales bacterium | reverse complement strand
CCACCATCAACTATTACCGATGCACCTTCAGTGCGACAGTTTACTCCTAGTTGTCTTAGCGCCTGAAGCAGGGGTGTTACTGGCCTTTTTGATAGTGTCGACCCCGCAAGTAGTTGGCACTTCTTTGGAACAAGTGCGCAAATGGCAGTCATAAATCTGAAAGTGGCCGCTGAATCGTGGCAGAAAAGGCCTTTAGTCGGTTTTTTTAACTGACCGCCCGCTACTTGCCAGCTGTCTCCTTTTTTATGGATACTGATTCCAAGCTGCTCCAGCACCTCTCCGGCGGCCTCAGTGTCATCTGAACTTAAGGGGTATATGAGCTCGCTTTTGCCTTTGGCCAGAGCGGCACACATCAACCCGCGAATGGTATAGCTCTTGGATGGTGGGGCAGCTACTTTACCTCTTATCTCACTTTTACTAAGCGATACTTTCATTTTCTTTAAAGTCTGGCTATTATTTCATCAGCAACAGCATTGATATCCAGTTTTGAGGTGTCTATCGTAATATCAGCCGCCCTTTCATAGAAGGGCTTTCTGAATCTTAGGAGTTTGTCAATAGTTTCCTCTTTATTACTGCTCTTAAGTAGTGGCCTCTTATTTTTAACAGCCGATGTTCGCTCTAGAATTACTGCTCCAGATGCCGTTAAATAGACTATCATTGCCTCACTTTTCAAGCGGTCGATATTTATTTTGTTTAGCACAATACCTCCACCGCAGGCGATAACCTGATTTTTACCCTGGGCTATTTCTTTAACGAGCTCTATTTCAAGCTGGCGAAAGGCTATTTCGCCGTCCTTGGCAAATATCTGGGATATGGACTTCCCCACTTTCTGCTCGATCAGGCTGTCCAGCTCTACAAAACACTTGTTTAATTTCTCTGATAGAACCTTACTCACAGCCGTCTTCCCACTTCCCATAAAACCTATTAACGCGACATTAGTTTTCATATCTTTTTAGCCAGAGTCTTACTTATGACGGTTTAGCCAGCCTTCAATTAGCCTGCAGAAATTATGTTAGCTTTCATTTTCTAGCACTCTTATTGCCGCCTTTCTCATTGTCTCAAGCGAGGCCTTAAGTCCGGTCCACATCTCAAAAGCCAGTGCCCCCTGCCACACCAGCATTTCAAGGCCACTTATAACTCCAGCACCGGCCGCCTCGGCTTCGGCTAGCAGCTTGGTTTTTAGGGGGTTATAGACTATATCAAAGACGATCAAGTCGGCTTTTAACAGTCCTGATGGGACTGTGGTCTTGTCAACGTTTGGGCTCATACCGACACTAGTGGTATTAACCAGTATATCGCTATTTTCCAATGCCTGTTTCAGGTTTGGTTCGTTTAGTTCTAAGGCTTTAATCTCCCCGCCAAAAGTCTGAGAAATACTAGCGGCTAGCTCAACTGCCTGGTCCAGCTCAAGTTTTCTGTTTAAGATAACTAAACTGGCCCCTTTATCGGCCAGGATAAAGGAAATCGCCCTTGAAGCACCGCCGGCTCCCAGTATGACTATCCTTTTACCCTCCGGCGAAATTCCACGTTCAGACATGGCTTTTAAAAAACCGTGGGCATCGGTGTTATAGCCTTTTAAGACGCCATTATTATTTATTATAGTATTTACGGCACCTATTTTTTCAGCCAATGGATCCAGTTCGTCAAGAAATGGGATGACTGAAATCTTGTGGGGTATAGTGACATTTACGCCTTTTATGTTTAAGGCTTTTATGCCTAAAATAGCCCTTTCCAGTTGCTCCTTTTTCACTTTGAAGGGAAGATATATATAATATAACCCACTATCTTTAAAAGCGCTGTTATGCATCGCCGGCGACATGCTGTGCTCTACTGGGTCACCTATCAGCCCACAGATTTTGGTTCTCCCTGAAATCATTCTGCCACCATTTCATAGAGCATTTTTAACTCTGATACTGTTAGCTGCCCCGGAGCTGATTCCCTACCCTTTTTAATTGCCGCATAGCTGAAATTACCACCGACTAGGGGGCAGAGAATTCGACTTGGCAGTCCTAGCGGTCCCATGGCAAAGGCAACTATTCTTATTCTAGGAAATTCTGTAATCAGCTTTAAGATGGTTAGATTGTCTTCTGATTTTTGAGCAGTAGTTACCACCTTGCAAATATCGGCATCGGCAGCAAGTTGAGCCTTAACTATTTCTTTTAGCTTTCCCAGAGATGGCGTCTTCTCAAGCTCGTGAAATGACAGGATACACTTGGCCTCTTTTTTAATAAGTGACACTACTCTCTCCAAATTTTTGGTCTCAAGCTCAATATCAACCATATCTGCCCCCAGCTGTATGGCTTTAAGCAATTCCTCTTTTCTTCTGGCCTCACTCTGCTGCCAGTTGCCTCCCTCTTGGATAGTTCGATTACAAGCTATCCATGGTTTGTTTAGCTTTTTAGCCACTTCCTGCCAGCTATTACCAATAAGATCTATGCGGACTTCAAAGCATTCCACTAGCGGTTCAACTTCCTTTACTGCTGCAATGTTATTATCTGTTATTACAGCACAGATTTTTGGTTTCTTCATTATTAACCTGTTAGAATCTCTTCTACCTGGGAGAGGCTGACCCGATCGGTGATAAATACATCGCCTATTGATTTAGGTAGGATGAATTTTATCCTGCCTTTCGAAACTTTCTTATCCTGTTTTATTGCCTGGAGTAGTCTTTTACGGTCAAGATTTGGGATTTCTGTTGGCAGAGCAGTACTCAAAATAACATCCTTCAGTCTAGCCAATTCATTTTTGTCAAGTATTCCCAGTTTATTTGAGATTCTGGCTGCGGCCAGCATACCGGCAGCAACTGCCTGCCCATGGTTTATTCTGAAAGCTGAGACCGTTTCAATGGCATGGCCTATGGTGTGGCCATAATTTAAGATATGCCTTATACCCAGATCAGTCTCATCTTTTTTAACTACCTCAGCTTTAATCTTGGCCGTACGGAAAACAACTTCTGTAAGTATTGCCTCGTCCAGCGATTTTATCTTATCCAGGTTTTGCTCTATAAAGGCGAAGAAGCCCCTATCTTGGATAATAGCACTCTTTATTACCTCGGCTAGCCCATTGGTAAATTCTTCCGGTGGCAGACTCTTAAAGGTGCTGGTGTCAGAAATTACCAGACTTGGTTGATAAAAGGCGCCGATTTTATTTTTCAATTGACCATGGTTTACTGCTACCTTGCCGCCGATGCTTGAATCAACCTGTGCCAGCAGAGTGGTCGGAATCTGTACTAGTGGTACTCCACGAAAATATGTAGCTGCCACGAAACCTGCCAGATCACCGATAACACCGCCACCTAAGGCTAAAATTGGTGTTCCTCGCTCGGTATAGGCTTCGCTCAGTTCGGTATAGAGTCTGCCGGCGGTCTCAAGTGATTTTTGTTCTTCCCCATCAGCAACTGTCAGCATAGTTACATGAAAGTTGTCCTTAGAAAGTGCCTGTTTCAGGCTATCGCCATATAGCCTTTTCACTGTGGAGCTAGTAATAATTACCAGTCGGTCACTAAAACCAATCTCTTTTAGCTTCTGCCCGGTCTTTTTAAGCAAGCCCGAGCCTATCAGAATCTGATAATTATTTAGTCCGAAATTTACCTCAACTTTTCTCATTCTGTACCACTCTAGTTTTTATCTATAACCACCTTATGGATTCTCTTTGAGGCGATAATTATCCTTTTAAGTTCCTCAGGGGTTATCATCTGTTCGGCATCAACCAGTGCTTCTGCTGGGTTATAGTGTACCTCAATGAGCAAACCGCTGGCGCCAGCGGCTATAGCGGCACAGCTCATGTTGAAGATGAGATCACGTCGCCCAGTGGCGTGGGAAGGGTCAACCATTATTGGTAGGTAAGTCTCTTTTTGAACCACTGGCACTGCCGCCAAGTCAAGGGTATATCTGGTTAGGCTCTTACCTTTGCCGACGGGGACTATCCCCCGCTCACATAAGATAATGTCTTTATTGCCCTCAGCGGCAATGTACTCAGAAAAGGAAAGAAATTCTTCAATGCTGGCTCCGAAATGTCTCTTTAACAGAACCGGCTTACCCTTTCTGGCCACTTTGCTGAGGAGATCCTGGTCGTACATATTTCTAGCCCCTATCTGTAAGATATCGGCATACTCGGCAATCAGGTCGACCTGTGACTCCCCTCTTACTTCAGTCATTACCGGCATGTCAAAGCTCTTCCCGGCGTCACGAAGCCAGCTTAAAGCTTCTTCGGCCTCTTCCGGGCCTAAAGCCCCTAGCCCTTGGAAAGAATGAACCGAGCTCCTGGGCTTAAAAATGCCACCTCTCAAGATATGGGCCTTGGCCATTTTGATCTCTTCTGCGATTCTGAACAACTGTTTTCTGCTCTCTATAGCACAGGGTCCGGCGATAAATATTGGTTCATTACCGCCAATTTCAATGCCACCCATCTTAATTGTACTGTTTTCACCTTTACCGTAAAACAGCTCACTATACTCACAGTTGATAAGCTTATGGAGGGTCTCGATCGTCTTGACTTCCTTTACACCAGGAAGAGTAGCCAAGTGAGTAAAAGATATCTGGCTCTCATCTCCGATCAAGCCGATAACTGTTCTAAATTTTCCTTCTGAAATAGCAGGTCTTAGTCCGTGCCTCTTTACCTCGCTGGCCACGTGTGTTATTTGCTTCTGGGTTGCCTCCTTTTTCATAATAATCATCTTCTTTTTCTCCTTGCGGTCCCTTCTGGTGCCCCTTAATCTAATGACCTTTTTGAGATCATCTCTCTATTAACTCAAAAATCCCCCCGGACGGGGGGATTTCTATTTTAAGATTCATCTAAACTCGCCTATCTAAATTTCGTAAAAATCCCCCTAGGCACAACCGTTGGGCTGTACAAATGTAAAATACATGCAGAACGACCCGCTGAGGGTAAAGTTAGCTGGCATATTCACTACTATTTCCTTCCTGTGGAAATATATCATGCACGGCAATGATTTGTCAAGCAACAGATTTAGATACTAACATAATATCTACTTTAGCTGTAAATTATAGTTGTTGACATCTAGTTTAAATGTGTGATATACTCTGCAACTGTCATTTGTTAGTTTCACCATAGGCACTTGGGCAACAAGTTTGGGTGTTCAGGGTAGCTTACAATGGATGAGCTTAGGCTCATCCATTGAAATTGTGGGGACATGGAGGAGAAGGTTGCCAACGGTTAATCAACTGGTTCGTAAAGGGAGAAAAAAAATTACCAAAAGAACTAAGACGCCGGCATTGCGCTTCTCTTACAATTCTTTGAAGAACAGGTTGGTGCGCGGCAATGGCTCGCCACAGAAGCGAGGAGTTTGTGTGCAAGTCAAAACCATAACTCCAAAAAAACCTAACTCGGCAATGCGTAAAGTAGCCAGAGTGCGCTTGACCAATGGCATGGAAGTTACTGCTTATATTCCGGGAGAGGGGCATGAGCTTCAGGAACATTCTGTGGTTCTTCTCCGTGGTGGGCGAGTACCGGATTTACCTGGGGTTCGTTATCATATTATAAGAGGGGCACTGGATACGGATGGCGTAGCTAATCGTCGTCAGAGTCGTTCAAAATATGGCAGCAAACGGGCAAAGAGTGGGGCTGAGATTACCGAAAGTTAGGAGGTAGAATGCCACGACGGGTTCAAGCTAAAAAACGAGAAATACCACCTGACGCCAAGTATAATAGTGTAGTTATCACCAGGTTGGTTAATAAAGTGATGAGGGACGGCAAAAAGACCACTGCTGAGAGGATTGTCTACGGTGCTCTTGAGATTGTGGAGGAGCGTGAGCACAAGGAAGCGATTAATATTTTGGAAGGGGCGGTACGCAATGTAACCCCCCTGCTTGAGGTTAAACCACGTCGTGTTGGTGGTGCTACCTATCAGGTACCGGTCGAGGTACGGCCTGGTCGTAACCAGGCATTGGCTATACGGTGGTTACTTAAATCGGCCAGAGCCAGAACGGGCAGGTCAATGACTGAAAAGCTAGCAGCTGAGCTTAGTGATGCCTTAAAGGGTCAGGGAGCGGCGATTAAAAAACGTGAGGACACTCACAAAATGGCTGAGGCCAATAGGGCCTTTGCTCACTATAAATGGTGAGAGGTTATCAATCATTACTTCTAGTGTATTAAAAGAAATACTGGTATCAGAAAAGATCAAACAAGAGGCTATACGTATGCCCCGAAGTTACCCATTGGATCGGATACGCAATATAGGCATTATCGCTCATATTGATGCTGGCAAGACTACCATCACTGAGCGAATACTCTATTACACCGGTCGTACCTATAAGATTGGTGAGGTCCATGACGGTACCGCTGTAATGGACTGGATGGAGCAAGAAAGGGAGCGTGGGATTACGATCACATCGGCGGCTACCACCTGTCACTGGAAAGACCACCGTATCAACATAATTGATACCCCGGGGCATGTTGACTTTACTGCTGAGGTTGAACGCAGTCTTAGGGTACTGGATGGAGGGGTGGTAATTTTCGACGCTGTCGCCGGAGTTGAGGCTCAATCAGAGACTGTGTGGCGTCAAGCTGATAGGTATGGAGTACCTCGTATCTGTTTTGTAAATAAGATGGATCGGATCGGTGCCGACTTTAAGCGCTGCTTAGCCATGATTGAAGATCGCTTACAGGCTAAACCGCTGATTCTACAGCTACCATTGGGTAATGAGAGGTCATTCTATGGCGTTATTGATCTGGTGGAAAACAGAGCATGGCAATTTGATGTCAATCCTGATTTGGAACCAGAAGAGATAGCTATTCCTCCATCAGAGATGGCAACGTGCCATGGATTGCGCCAAACATTAATAGAAAACCTGGCGCAATACGATGATTATATTTTTACCTCGTATCTGGAGGGCAATGATATTGCCGCCCCGGTTTTAAGATCCGCCTTGAGAAAAGTAACATTGGCTAATAAAGGTATACCTGTTCTTTGCGGTAGCGCGCTTAAAAACAAGGGCATCAGGTTACTGCTTGATGCTATTACGGCTTATCTCCCATCCCCAGCGGATATGCCACCTGTGAGAACGACTGAGCTAAAAACGGGTACAGAAGTCACTCGTCCTGCCAGCGACGAGGTCTCTTTCGCAGCCTTGGCGTTTAAGGTTATCGCTGATCCCTTTGTCGGACGGCTGGTCTACCTCAGGGTGTATTCTGGTAAAGTAAAGGCGGGATCGCAGGTGTTTAACTCAACTCGAGGAAAGAAAGAACGCATCGGACGGCTACTGTTGATGCATGCTAATCAGCGCCAAGATGCAAGCGAGGCTGATACCGGGAGTATCATAGCGACACTGGGTCTTAAAGATACCTTTACTGGTGATACCCTGTGTACTGCTGCTCAGCCGGCTGTCTTAGAATCGATTCGTTTTCCAGAGCCAGTGATATTTATTGCCATTGAGCCCAAAACTAGAGCCGATCAGGATCGGATGGCAGAAGCTCTGGCGAAGATGGCTGAGGAGGATCCGACCTTTAAAGTGTCCTATAACGATGAGACCGGACAGACGGTTATCTCTGGTATGGGAGAACTTCACCTTGAGGTTATAGTCAGTAGGTTACTCAGTGAATACAGGGTGACGGCCAAAGTGGGTAAGCCACGGGTTGCTTACAAGGAGACCATTACTGCTACGGTTAAAGTTGAGGGAAGGTTTGTACGGCAGACCGGGGGGCATGGCCAGTATGGTCATGTCTGGCTTGAGATTGAGCCTTTGGAGCGTGGCGGCGGCTTTCAATTTGAGAGCCGTATTAAGGGGGGTTTGCTGCCCAAGCCATGTATTC
>CAJWSH010000039.1 GCA_913046255.1 uncultured Dehalococcoidales bacterium | reverse complement strand
CGACCCCGAGGGGATTCGAACCCCTGCTCTCCACCGTGACAGGGTGGCGTGTTAGGCCGCTACACTACGGGGCCATTTTTAAGCTACCAAAGTCTAGCAGGGATAATATTTTGTGTCAAACTGTTGCTGACTATTTCCCCTTAAATATGCGCAGATTTATGGAGTGTCAGCATAAACGTTGTATCTACTCTCTGGTGTGTGCTATAATAGACAACAAAATTTTTGAGGGGAATACGTGGTAACAAAAGGCGTAAAGGTAACATCTAGAAGAAAACGGAGAGTAGTTAAGGAAGTAGCAGCGGTAGAAGAAAAGGCACTGCGTGCCTACGAACTGGTGTTAATTATTAGTCCTGGAGTTAATGAAGAGGAATTTGAGGCTACTTTAAATAATATAAGTCAGTTTATTAGTGATAATGGTGGTGCTGTTTCCCATGTAGAGCAGTGGGGTAGGAGAAAGCTGGCTTATGCCATAGACCGTTTTACGGAGGGTAGTTATGTGCTAACTAGGTTTGAGATGAGGCCAACGCTGAGTAAGGACTTGGAAGCAAAGCTCAAGATTTCTGAAAAAGTTCTACGGCACCTATTAATTAGATTAAGCACTTGATTATAGTTTAACTGTCTTAATGAGGTAAAAGGAGTCTAGGGAAATGGCAAGCTTGAATAAGGTGATGATTATTGGCAATGTTGGCAGTGAGCCTGAAATGCGGTTCACACCCAATGGCAATCCGGTAACCTCATTTCGGGTTGCTACTAATTGGATTTATACCTCTCCTGAGGGGGAGCGTAAGCAGGAGACAGAATGGTTTTCCGTGGTAGCTTGGAATAAGTTAGCCGAACAGTGCAACCAGTTTCTGAATAAGGGGAGGCTTGTCTATGTTGAGGGTAGGTTGCGTACGCACAGTTGGGAGGGGCAAGACGGGCAGAAACGTTATCGAACTGAAATAATCGCTAACAGGGTAACATTTCTGGATCGACAGGCATCGGCTCCACTTCTCGAAGATAAAATTGAGACTGACGGAAAAGTTGATGAACCTGAGACTGGTGGAAAAGTTGATGAAGTTGAGACTGGTGGACTGGAGCCGGATGATATAACATTTTAGCGGCAGTAAAAATAGAGTGGGAGAATTATAACTAGTGGCTAGACAGTACTTTAGTAAACCTAGAACTAATGCAGGTGGCAGGTGGAGCCGGGGACGATATCCACCTAGTCGTAAGGTTTGTTCTTTCTGTGTTGACAAGGTAGCGATAGGCTACAAAGATTCGGCAAAATTAAACCGCTACATCTCGGATAGAGGTAAGATTGAGCCACGCCGTAGAACCGGTACTTGTGCCAAACACCAACGCGCTCTGGCAGTAGCCATAAAGAGGGCTCGGCACTTGGCTCTGTTGCCATTTGCGCCGGGGCATATTTATAGGATGGGTAGGGTTGCTTCCTTAAGTCCATCGCCGGCAGAGATAAAGCCACCGCCAGTTGAGGCAGTGCCAGCACCAATTGAGGCAGTGCCAGCACCAATTGAGCCTGCAACCCCCTCTCTAGTACCCGAAGAAACGCAGTAGCTGATATGGAGACACGCCTGTTAGAAATGAGTTAAAGGAGGAAGTAGCAATTCGTGAAGTGGTATGCTTATGTAGGCTACTTTTTTGCGGGGGCTTTCTTGGCTAATAGCGTTCCTCATTTTGTTCAGGGAATAACCGGCCATGAATTTCAGACTCCCTTCGCAGAATCCTCTTCGGCGATGCTCAATGTCCTCTGGGGTTTTATCAATCTTGTCATTGGATACTCAATAGCTACTGCTCTTGGCGGACTTAGTTTTGTCTTCAATCGGCAGATCAGTATGACAGCTTTGGGGATTATAACAATGGCTATTATGCTGTCCTATGCTTTTGATTAAGGGTTATAAACCATGTGAGTTACCCTGTGGGGCTAATGAAAAAATGACCATCCCTCAGTTTTTGATTTAGTTAAGGAGCTAAAGTGCCGAAGAGGACCTATCAACCGAAGAGAATCCCCAGAAAACGTGAGCATGGCTTTTTAGCCAGGATGAGCACTCGGGGTGGACGAGCTGTATTAAGAGCCAGACGTTTAAAGAATCGCAAGCGACTGACTGTAGTCTGACGCTAGAAGCAGCGCTCTTAAGTGCTACTGCTTATCTATCCCCCCTTCTCCCTCAAGATGCTAGTTTTTAAGTATTCTTGATAACCGACATTTTTATTAGTAAACTGATTAAGGCTGTAGCGATGAAAGGGGAAGAATACCTTACTAAACCGGGACAGTTTATCTTGGTGCTGAGCCAAGGGAGTTCGTGGGTGGGCAATTTGGTGGTAATGAGGGCTTTACCTAATGGACTGAAGCTATCCCGTTATGGTTTGGTGGCCAGCAAACGGGTAGGAAAGGCTGTGGTGAGAAATAGACAAAAGCGTTTGCTTCGTGAAATCCTGAGGCAGACGCCACTTAAGCCGGGATGGGATATTGTCTTTATCACTCGTCCAGCGGCGGCTAACGCCAGTTTTACTGACTTAAGGCAATTAGTTAGGCACCTGTTGACGCAGGCTAAGTTATTAGTGGAGAATTATGAAAAGGCTTGCCTTAGTGCTGATTAGGCTCTATCAGCAAACAATATCACAGCTTACACCATCATCCTGTCGTTTTAGCCCAACCTGTTCCCAGTATACCTATACCGCTATTTCAAGGTTTGGTTTCGTTAAAGGGGTATGGCTAGGTATAAGGCGACTGGCTCGTTGCCATCCTTTACGTAAAAGTGGTTATGACCCGGTTCCAGAGCAATAACTGGATTTTTACCAAAGAAAGAGAGTAGTGTGGTTAGATATAAAAAAATGTTGTTAGGTAAGGTATTGTTCTTGATTGCTCTACTTGTTGCCGGGCTGGCTTTTCCTGGATGCGTCGGTCTCGCTGGTGTGCCCTTAGGCTGGTCGGGAGTAGCTATAACCGATGGTACCTTGTTTTATGGCTCTATGAAAGGTGAACTGGTGGCTTTGAATTTAAACGGTGCTCTCGGGTGGACAGTACTTCTAGAAGACTCAGGCTCAGTCGGTGGTTTTGCTTGTGCACCAGCCTCTACCTCAGTATCTATCTATGGCACGCCAGCAACGGCCGAGGATTTGATTTATGCTGGTGGCTATAATGGCAAGCTTTATGCTGTTAGCTCTAGTACTCGTTTATCTAAAGATACGTATCTGGACGAAGGTAATCCTCAACCCATTGTTGGTGGACCGGTGGTGGCTATGGGTAAGGTCTATATCGCATCTTCAAATGGAAAGCTCTATGCCATGGATGCCATTTCCCTTGATAAGGAATGGGAGTTTTCCACGGGAGATAAGATTTGGTCAACCCCAGCTATTGCTGGTGATACACTATTTACCGGCTCTTTTGATAAAAAGCTCTATGCCATAAATGCTGCCGATGGTAGCCAGAAATGGGAGTTTCCTACACAAGGAGCTATTGTCTCTACACCACTGGTCTATAATGATACTGTTTATGTAGGTTCCTTTGATAGATATTTTTATGCCGTAGATGCTACTAATGGCCAGATAAAATGGAAATCCCAGCAAGCGGCTGAGAAATGGTTCTGGGCTAATCCGGTAGCTTATAACAATACTATCTACGCCCCAAGCTTGGATGGCAAGGTTTATGTTTTTAACGCTGATAGCGGTGACCAAATAGATATTATTGATCTGGGCAGCCCAATTTCTTCATCGCCGGTAATAGCCGCTGACAAAGTTATTGTGGCTGCGGAAGAGGGTAAAATATATTCTATAGATATCGCAAGTTACCAGTTAAACCAGCTTACTAGCTTAGAAGAGAAGATTTACGCACCCCTTTCTACCAGTGATGGGGTCGTTTATATCCATACTCAAGAAGGCATTCTTTATGAGGTGGATGCGCAGACAGGAGCAAAGAGGCAGTTATATCAGATCAACTAGCAAGTGAGGTAGCTTGAGTTGGATATCGGAGCCATATGGGATCTAATAATTCTCCAACCCATGATAAACGGTATAATTGGGCTGTCCAACATCCTGTTTGGTAGCTTCGGGCTTTCTATTATTGTCCTGACTTTTGTTATTCGTGGGCTGATGTATCCCCTGACTATAAAACAACTCCATGCCACCCGATCCATGCAAGGTCTTCAGCCCAAAATTGCCGAACTTCAAAAGAAGCACGGTAAGGACAAGCAGAAACTAGCCCAAGAACAGATGCGTTTGTATAAAGAGTCGGGGGTAAGCCCTGCCGGTTGTCTGGGCCCCATGTTAATCCAGATGCCTATCTGGATAGCGCTGTATCAGGCAATTATACGGGTTCTGGTAACAACCCCTGAAAATTTCTTGAATCTGTCCGGGTATCTGTATTCCTGGCCGGTGCTCTATGAAGCATTGCCGCTAGACAATCAATTCCTCTGGATGAACATGGCATACCCAGATATCTTCCTAGCACTCCTGGTTGGTGGCTCTATGTGGGTGACGCAAAAGATGATAACGCCGGTTTCTGCTGATCCCAAACAGAAGGCACAGGGGCGGACAATGTTGGTCATGATGCCAGTGATGTTTACCTTCCTTTCTATGTCATTCCCCAGTGGGCTGGCTCTCTATTGGGTAAGTTCTAATGTTATCACTGTTGCTATTCAATATTTTGTTACCGGCTGGGGAGGCTTGCTGCCGGCAAAGGCTGGCAAGCAAAATGGCAGAGATAAGAAATATAAAAAGCGTATTGCTCAAGTGGAGCAGGCATCTACGGAGACTACTGCTCCTGAGGCCGATATCGTTGTAAGTACTTCCGCACAGGAAGAAGGGGTGGAATATGAAAGAACTGGAGATAAGCGCCAAGACCGTGGAGGAGGCTATAAAGCTAGCCCTAGAAAAGTTAGGCACCGGTCGCGAGGAAGTAGAGGTCGACGTCCTAAGCGAAGGTAGTCATGGTATTCTGGGTATAGGGGCTGAAGAGGCCAAGATTAGAGTAAAGCTACTAAAGCCCGTGTCCTCCGAAACAGCTTCTGAAGCTAGTCAAGAGAATGATATAGTCAGTTTTACCCAAAATGTACTTGAAACAATACTTGAAAAGATGGGAGTAACCACTTCTACTGTCTTTAAGACTGAAGCTATTATTCAGGAAGTGGAGCAAACCACGCCTCCTATCGTCTTTGACATTGAGGGTGAAGACTTGGGTGTTCTCATCGGGCGGCGTGGGCAGACACTGTCTTGTCTGCAATACATCACCAGACTCATAGTAGCTCAAGAAATGAAGGCTCCTACGCCTGCTATAGTTATTGATGTCGGTGGTTATCAACGGCGCCGTTACCAAACACTTAAGGCCTTAGCTCAGCGCCTAGCAGAGCAGGTGGCGACCAGTGGCAGTCAGTTTGTCCTGGAACCGATGCCAGCCTATGAAAGGCGCATTATCCACCTGACTTTAACAGACCACCCTGATGTGACCACAGAGAGTACTGGTTTCGGTGAGGTACGTCAGGTAGTCATTCTGCCTAAGGGGCGGAGCATATCAGCTATAAGCTAATCTTAAGGCTAAACACTCAACTAATTACTAAACTGGATTGATTTATTTTTTAGAAGGATTTTAGCTATGTTTCGACCGGTAAGCAGTAAGGTGAATTTCCCTCAGCTTGAAGAGAAGATACTTAAGTTGTGGCAGAAAAACAATGTCTTTGGGCGGAGTGTAGCGGCTCGTCACGGTGCACCTCTGTTTATGCTGTATGAGGGGCCGCCGACAGCTAATGGCAGTCCAGGCATACACCATGTGCTGTCTCGGGCATTTAAGGACGTTATCCCGCGCTACAAGGTAATGAAGGGTTATTACGCACCGCGTATTGCCGGCTGGGATACACACGGCCTACCAGTAGAGCTTGAGGTAGAGAAGGAACTGGGTTTTTCCAGTAAGGCAGATATTGAGGAGTATGGTATTGTCGAATTTAATGCACGCTGTCGGGAAAGTGTTTTTCGCTATCTTAAGGAATGGAAGGCAATAACTGAGCGTATTGCTTTCTGGATTGACCTAAAGCACCCATATATCACTATGGATAATAGCTATATTGAGAGCGGCTGGTGGGTGATCAAGCAACTCTGGGACAAGGGGCTGGTGTATCAGGGGTATAAAGTAACCCCCCATTGCCCCCGTTGTGTCACTTCCTTAAGTTCTCACGAGGTAGCCCTCGGCTATCGGGATGATGTTTCCGACCCATCAGTCTACGTAAAGTTCAAGATTCTGGATAGAGCGAAAGAGTATTTAGCAAGATTTGGTGTCCGTCGTGACCTACCAATGTACCTCCTTGCTTGGACAACTACCCCTTGGACATTGCCGGGAAATACTGCCCTGGCGGTAGACTCTGATGCTGAGTATGCCATTGTAGCGGTAAAAGATGAATATATAATTATGGCTTCACCCTTACTGGAAGAAGCAGGACTGAATGATTCTCCCGTAATCGCAAGGGTGAAGGGAAATGAACTGCTAATGGTTGAGTATGAACCATTATATAATCCTGATAAGTTTGAAGTGAAGCGCCTAGAATTTGAGCCAATTGTTGATCTTGATAGGCGTGAGCGAAAAGAGATTCCGATTCATGAACCATCATTGCATTTAGCCCGCTATCCTGTAATTGAGACTGACTTTGTGTCTATGGAGGAAGGGACAGGGATAGTGCATATTGCTCCTGCCTATGGTGAGGTTGACTATGAGGCTGGGTGGAAAAACGACCTGGATTTTGTCCACATGGTAGATTTACAGGGTAAAATTACAGGGACCTATCCCTTTTCGGGTAGGTTCGTTAAAGATGCCGATAAGGATATTATCGCTGATTTGGACGCTAGAGGTCTTCTCTTCCGCAGCGAAACAATTCGCCATACTTATCCCTTTTGCTGGCGCTGTGAGGCGCCTCTTCTCTACTATGCTAAGCAAACTTGGTATATCAGGACAACAGCCTTAAAAGATAGACTTGTTGCCCTAAATAAAGAGATTAACTGGTATCCGGAGCACATCAAGTATGGTCGTTTTGGCAACTGGCTGGAGAATAATGTGGACTGGGCTTTTTCCCGAGAGCGTTATTGGGGAACACCAGCTCCTATTTGGCAATGCGAGACTTGTGGCAAATACGAGTGTATTGGCGGACTACAGGAACTAAAAAGAAAAGCTGGCTTTAGTGGACTAAAAGAACCGTTGGATTTGCACCGTCCCTTTGTTGATGAGCTAACCTATGATTGTCAAAAGTGTAAATCAAAAATGAAACGGGTTGCCGATGTAATTGACTGCTGGTTTGATTCAGGAGCCATGACTGTAGCCCAGTGGCACTACCCCTTTGAGAATGAGAGTAAAACTATACGTGAGGACGGCAGGTTCCCAGCCGACTACATCTGTGAAGCCGTTGACCAGACCCGCGGCTGGTTTTACAGCCTGCACGCCATATCCACCATGTTGTTTGACTGCACTTCTTTTAAGAATGTTATCTGCCTGGGGCATATTCTTGATGCCAAAGGGGATAAGATGAGCACATCCAAGGGGAATGTGGTTGAGCCGTGGGCGGTGATTAATAAGTATGGAGCTGATGCTGTCCGATGGTATTTCTTTACCGCCTCGCCGCCAGGTAATTCGCGTCGTTTCTCAGAGCAGTTGGTCTCCGAGGTAACACGGCAATTCTTGCTTACCCTGTGGAATGTCTACTCTTTTTTTATTACCTATGCCAATATAGACAAATTCACCCCCAGCTTAGAAGTAGCACGGGGTGAGCCAGCGGAGCTTGACCGCTGGATTAGCTCTGAGCTAAATAAGCTGATAGCTGATGTTGAGGGAGCGCTTGATGGTTAT
>CAJWSH010000038.1 GCA_913046255.1 uncultured Dehalococcoidales bacterium | reverse complement strand
ATGACTGGGTATAGTCTCCTTAAGAAACATACCCATAATTTCGCCGTGTGGCGTTAGTATTTCCTCAGCTACAATTACCGAAAAGGGAGCCAGGCTTTTAAGTTTTAAAGCCCCTTCCGTGGTGCCGTGGTCAGCTATGGCAACACAGTTTATATCCAATTCAAGGCAGCGGTTAATTAACTTATTCAGGGAGGTATTTGAGTCCCTTGAATATTCGGTATGAATGTGTAGGTCGGCTTTCATAAGTTTACTAGCCAACCCTCTCTAGGTAGTTTCCGGTGCGGGTATCAATCTTGATAATATCTTGCTTATTAATAAATAAGGGGACCTGGGTGGTAATGCCGGTCTCAAGCCTAGCGGGTTTGGTGCCGCCGGTAGCTGTATCCCCTTTGAAGCCAGGTTCGGTGTCAGTTACCTCAAGCTCGACGGTAATCGGTATTTCGCAAGCTATCACCTCACCCTTATAGCTTGATACCTCTAGGGATATGCCTTCCTTGATATAATTGATGGCGTCACCTAGCTGGGAGACGCTTAAAGGCATCTGCTCAAAATTCTCTTCGTCCATAAAGTAGTACAAGCCACCATCATTATATAGGTATTGCATAGGGCGAGAGTCAAGCCGTACTCGAACAAACTTCTCGCTAGTCTGAAAGGTCTGTTCAGTAGTATGACCGCCACGAATGTCTCTGAGTTTGAGGCGAACTATGGCGGTTCGCTTCATCTTGATATGGTGATACTCAACGACCTGACATAGCTTGCCCGCTAGTTCAATAATAATCCCCTTCCTTAATTCGCTACTACTTATCATGTTAAACTCCAGTATTGTCTATTTTTCAGCTTGTGAGATTACTTTGATTTTACCATTTTCCATCATTACTGTATCCTCAATTCTGATCCCCCCCCAGCCGGTAAGGTAGATGCCAGGTTCAGTGGTAAAAACCATACCGTCTAAAAGCTCATCCTGTGAATTTGGGCCAAGGCGTGGTTGCTCATGAGATGCTAGTCCAAGGCCGTGGCCAAGGGCATGCCCGAAGCCGTTGCCAAAGTTAGCCTGCTTGACAGCTCTTCTAGCAATAGCATCAGCCTGGTCGCCGGTCATACCTGCCGTAATTTCAGCTATTGTCTTAAGCTGTGCCCCTAAAACAGTATCATAGACCCTTTTGAAGGTATCATCTGGGTTATCGAGGCAAATAGTACGGCTCAGATCACTCCCGTAACCTTTAAACTTAGCGCCAATATCAATGAGTACAGGCTCCCCAGACTTAATAGTACGCTGGGAAGGTTTGGCATGTGGTAGTGCCGAATTAGGACCTGAGGCAACAATAACAGCAAAGGGTATTGGCTCGCTACCATTCTCACGTAGGGATTTCTCTATCTCCCAGGCAAGTTTCCGCTCTGTCATGCCAACGCGAGCCACATCAGCGATATGTTCAAATGCGGTGTCAGCAATCACCACCGCTTTAGTGATAAGCTCAATTTCATGAGGCTCTTTTATAGCTCGTAGAGACTCTACCAGCCCATATATCGGTACAAGCCTAAGACCGTGCTTGACTTCACCTAGTATATCTTTTATACGATGATACACAGTAAAGCTTATATCTCCAGCTTCAAATCCTAGACTTCTTAAGTTTAAGTTAGTTAGCAGCCTGGGGAGCCAGCTTGCCATATCGCCGTCTATCTCAAAAAGCTCATGGTCTGGGGCTTGCCTCTTGGCCTGTTCAATGTAGCGAAAGTCAGTAACTAAAACCTGGTTTTTGAGCGTAATTAGAAGAATGCCGTCTGAACCATCAAAGCCGGAAAGATAATATCTATTCTCTGGCTGAGAGATTAGGATAGCCTCAATCTCTTTTTCAACTAATTTCTGGCGTAGCTTTTCTAGGCGCTTATTTCTTTTCAAACTCATCGTCCTTTCTCGCCATCGGGTGAGCAGAAAGATAAACCTTTCTTGCTTGGCTTTTGGTTACATGAGTATAAATCTGAGTACTGGCGAGGCTAGCGTGCCCCAGAAGCTCCTGGACTACCCTTAAATCAGCGCCGCCATCAAGCATGTGGGTGGCAAAGGTATGACGCAAAAGATGTGGGTACACTCTCTTATCAAGACCAGCCATAGTGGCATATTTTTCTAAGATCATCTGTACTATTCGTTCACTAAGTCGTCTGCCATAACGATTCAGAAATAGGGCATCTCTGCCCTTTTTGCCTAGTAGCTTTGGTCGGCCCTTACTGATGTAATTACTTATAGCCATGGCAGCTGGCTCACCGATGAGCACTAGTCGTTCCTTAGAACCCTTCCCCCAGACCCGTATTTCACCACTATCAAGATTTATTTGCTCAAGATTTAGCTTTACCAGTTCACTTACTCTTAAGCCGGAGGCATAGATTAGTTCTATTATGGCGCGGTCACGCAGCCCCTGTGGACTAGTCAAATCAGGGGCTTTAAGAAGTCGCACTATTTCTTTTACGGTAAGAAAAGAGGGTAACCGCCTGTCCAGCTTGGGTGCGGAAGCCTCCCTTAGCGGGTTATTGGGCAGTATTTCTTCCCGTGCCAGATAGCGGTAGAAGGAACGAATCGCCGATAGTTTGCGGGCGATACTCGCCTTGGCCACACCCTGTTTCATCAGCCACGAGATGTAATTGCGAAGTGTTCGTTTATCCACTTCCCCAAGTTCATCAATTCCTTTAAGCTTTAAGAACTGAAAGAATCCCTTTTCTGAGCCCCGTTTATAGTTACCAGTCAAGTCATTGGTGTAATTGCGCACCGTATAGGGAGAAACATTCCGCTCCGCTTCAAGATAGTTTATGTAGCTATTAAAGACTTCTTGCATTAAATTATTCCAGTTTTTGCTAACTTACCCCTATAACTGCACTTACTGCACTTTTTCCATTTTCCCCTATACAGGGTGAGTAACCCACTACATTTGGGACATGGTTGGGGGAGAGGCTTTAAATTTATGGCAAACTGGCAATTTGGGTAGTTACTACAGCCGTAAAAGATGCGCTTCTTTTTATTTATCTTCTCTACAATTTCACTGTTACACTCAGGACACCCGACACCGGTCTTAATCTGAAAAGATGTGGTGTATTTGCAGTCAGGGTAGCCAGAGCAGGCCAGAAACTTTCCGAAGCGCCCGTTTTTAACTACTATAGGCTTGCCACATTTAGGACAAGTTTCATCAGTCACCTCTTCGGCCAGCTTTACCTTTTCCATAAGTTGGGCAGCCTTTTCAAGGTCTTTGGTAAAGGGGGTGTAAAAATCTCTAACCACCCTAACCCAATCTGTGTTCTCATTGGCTATCTTGTCTAATTCATCCTCCATATGAGCGGTGAACTCAATGTCAACAATGTCGGGGAAGTATTTAATAAGTATGTCACTAACGATGCTACCCAGTTCGGTAGGCTTAAGGCTACCACTTGTTTTGGTAACATACTCACGCCCCTGGATGGTAGACAGGATTGGGGCGTAGGTGCTGGGGCGCCCGATACCCCATTGCTCTAGCATCTTAATCAGGGTGGCTTCACTAAAACGATGTGGTGGTTGGGTAAAATGCTGCTCCGGGAAAAGCCCCAGCAGCTTGAGCTTAGTACCCTTTTTCAGTGGCGGCAGTAAGCGGTTTTTCTTCTCCTCTTCTTCATCCTTCTCGGCGGTATAGAGAACCATAAATCCAGAGAAGGTGTTAACTGAGCTTGAGGTTCGGAAAAGGTAGCTCGTCTTGGAAAGTGGGCATCTGGCTTCAATATCAACGGTAGTATTAGTAAATGAAGCCGCCGCCATTTGGCTGGCCACCATTCTCTGCCAGATGAGCTGGTAAAGCCTAAACTGGCTATTAGTCAGGTGTTGTTTAATAAGAGACGGCTGTCGCCAAATCTTAGTCGGGCGGATAGCCTCATGGGCTTCTTGAGCTGTCTTCATCTTGGTGGTAAAAGAGCGCACTCGTGTCGGCACAAACTTGGCACCATAGCTGCTGATGATATAGTCTCTAGCCTCGAGTGTAGCCGAACGGGCCACTCGTGGTGAGTCAGTTCGCATATAGGTGATGAGACCAACGCTTCCTTCGTCACCTATGGGAAGACCTTCATAGAGCTGCTGAGCAATAGCCATCGTTTCGGCGGCAGCAAAACGTAGCTTACGCCAAGCTTCCTGCTGGAGAGTGCTGGTGATAAACGGTGGTGTTGGCTGGCGCCTTACCTTTTTGATTTTAACGTTACTTACACTATAACTGGTGCTCTCAAGGTCCTCCTTAATTTTGGAGGATTCTTCCTGACTGCTGAGCTCCAGCTTAGTGCCATTAGTAAGACTAGTGAGCATAGCGCGAAAGGTTTCTGGATTGGCAGTAACTATTTTCTTACTTAACTCAGCATCGATGGTCCAGTATTCTCGCGGGGTAAACTTTAAAATCTCTCGTTCTCGGTCAACAATAATCCGTAGTGCTACCGATTGGACTCTGCCCGCTGATAAACCCCTTCTTACCTTGCGCCATAAAAGTGGGCTAATCTTATAGCCTACCAACCTGTCCAGAACACGACGCGCCTGCTGAGCGTTAACCAATTGCCTGTCTATAGAACGGGGGTGTTTAAAGGCACGCTCTATAGCTGGCTTGGTTATTTCATGAAAAACGACACGGCGGTAGGGAATTTTACCCTGTTTTGTTGCTATAGACAGGTGCCAGGCAATGGCTTCTCCCTCACGATCGGGGTCTGTAGCCAGATATACAGTGGATGCAATTTTAGCTGCTTGCTTAAGTTCCCGCACAATCTTGCTTTTTTTCCGGGGCACTACATACTTAGGCTCAAAATCATTTTCAATATCTATCCCCAACCGACTCCTAGGCAGGTCCATGATGTGACCCAGCGAAGCCTTGAGACTATAACCCCCACCCAAGAGCTTAGTAAGTGTTCTCGCCTTGGCTGGTGACTCAACTATTACCAGATTCCGTTTCATAGTAAAAAGTCCACTAAATCTTTTTTGGCATTCTAGGTGGAACTATAGCTTTGATTATAATCGTTGCTTTTTATAGTGATCAACCCGCTAAGGTTTTTTGACATCCTAGCCTGAACGGTAGCATCGCTCATATTCTAGGAGAAAGGAGCCCCTGACATAAAGAACCGGTGGTTGGAGCCTCTATTATTTGCTACCAAAGCAGCTTCATTTTAGCATAGTAGTAGACTACTGACAATCAGAAGAGTTATCCACATCACTCTCTTAATCCCCCCTCTCCTTTGAAGGAGAGGGGGGATGTAAAGAACGAGAGGCGTTGCTCTTCTAAAATTTATCTTTGCCCTTGGTGAGAGCAGAACTTAATTAGTTGGGGAGCCAAAGAGGGATGGATCCCCTTTTAAAACAAATCTTCTCCTTCCCAAGGGAAAGGGGATAAATGGGATGGGGTTATCTAATGATTAAACAATAGTGGCGGAGAGGGTGGGATTCGAACCCACGGTCGGAAAAATCCGACACGCGCTCTCCAGGCGCGCCTGATAGGCCACTCCAGCACCTCTCCACGATGGTTTAGTCTAGCTAGGGCTTACAATCTTGCGCTTGAGGACGCAAGCCGCTATTATCTACTCTTTACCTTTTCTGCTGACCTGACCCGCATCGCAGACTAGTCATTATTAATCGCTATCCTTGACACTGGCCTATAGCCGTAATGTTTCAGTAGATCCACCATTTGTTACGATTGCTGTCTATCTTTATTGAAGAAGTCCCTTTGCGATAAACAATCCAAAAAATGATGTCATATTCAATATGGTCAATGGTCGTTTTTATATTGGTTTCAACATCATGCTTATCTTTGATAAACAATATGACAAACTGAGGCTTGTCTGTCAAGGTAGTTGCAAAACCTAGTTTTTAAATCATTCCTCTATTAGTTCTGGTGTATTCAAAGCAGCACCCTGTGGCGGAGAGGGTGGGATTCGAACCCACGCTCCGCTAAAAGCGGAGACCGCTTTTCGAGAGCGGCACCATCAACCACTCGGACACCTCTCCATAGCTCTTTTTGAAGCTAAGTTGGTATCTTAAAGGCGTTGGGTTTGTTTACATAAGCTATTTTAGCTAGTGGATAGCTAACCAAACTTTTCAACAGCCTCATTCTCACGTTCATTATACTTCGTGCTAAAAGCTCCGTCAAAGCGTTTGGCTGCGGCCTCTTGTAATCCGAATGCTACATGAGAATATGTATCTAAAGTTATTGCTATGGTAATGTGTCCTAGTCTCTCTTAGACAACGGGTAAGAGTCTATCTGGCAAATGAGGTTTTTGATCTCGTTAAATATGTTGCTGAACGGAGAAAAATAGGGCTTGGACGGAACTAGGTAGGTATTGGGTTGAGTGATTTTTTGAAGGCGGTATAAATCAATAGAATTAACAGGCTGGATTAGTAAATATAACTCAATAAATTGAGCAAACCTAGTATTAGGATAGATTATTAGCTTAGAAAGCAAGTAACAAGAATCAATCACTCGAATATGTGACTTGACGAAGGTGTTCTAGCAAGCTACAATCAGCACAGCACCACCTAAATAAGGATGAGACCTAGGGAAAGAAGCTAAGGATGTTCGTACAGAATAGCAATAAGTTAGAAGGTGCCTAACAGCAGTATGAAGGATGAAACAGTATGGAAAACAAACACTTCCTGCTGGTTGCCAATGTAAGCACTGATAACCCTGATGCAATACGCCCTATTCTCGGAAAGCTAATCGGCCCACACGGCTCTTTTAAAGAAGTCAACGCTGATGATGTCGAACACAGGAGCAAAGGCGAGTTTCTCATACAGGCGGAAATCGAAGGAATTACTGCTAGGGATTTGAACCGTTCTTTACTCTCTGCGTTGCGCAGGGTTGAAAAGCGAACTAGATTACGCGCAGAATGGAGTTTAGGTAATACTGTTGAGCGCTATTTTGATTACGGATTAAAGAAAACGACAATTAAGGAATGATATACGCTCGAAAAGCCTGTTTTCTAAATAAGCAGCCAGCCTGAAAGCTGTTAGAACTCACATATCTCTGCACCAATTGCCTGACTCGTAAGCTGTGATACATTTATTCTTTTCCGATTTTGCTCGTAAGTCTTCTACCACATCCATCTTGATCTTTTCCTGATGCACAGGTTCAAATCTCGTCGCTGCCACTTTTCTATTCACTGACATGTTCTACAGTACTAATCCAGATATTGACAATCACCCAATCGAAGGTTATACTCTAGCCCTCACAAGATAGCTGGAGCTGACTACTAGGGGGTTATAATCATGCTGGAAGTTGGGGAAAAAGCCCCCGATTTTAAAGCTACAACTACCCAGGGGGACAGAGTCAAACTCTCAGACTTTGTGGGGGAAAAGAACCTAGTGCTCTTTTTCTACCCCAAGGATGATTCCCCTGGATGTACCCGGGAGGCCTGCTATTTTCGGGATACTAAGGCTGAATTTGAGAAAAGGAACGCCGTGGTCTTGGGTGTCAGTCTTGATACGGTAGCCAGCCATCAAAGATTTCAGGAAAAACACAGCTTGAACTTTCCCTTGATACCCGACAAAGGGAAAGAGCTTTCCCAAATGTTTGGTGTCTTGCGCCTAGGAGGTCTTCTACTGCTAAAAAGGGTGACTTTCGTTATCGATAGGGATGGTATCATTAGGAAGGTCATCCGTTCCGAAACTGACATGCATACGCATGTGGACACGGCATTGGAAGCCTTGGATAACCTGAAAGGCTGATGCTGCCACTTTTTTATGTTTATCTGGGATATATTCACTTTAATTTGTCAGTTAGGGGTTCAAATATTACTATAAATATTTCCTTTTCCTAATCTGACCCTTCATAATTCGTAGTTTTAGCTTTGGCTTTGACTACTAGACATAACAGTAAGAAAGAAATGTTTTGTGGTGCGTGTGTTGTGGGGGGGGGTGTTTAAGTATCTC
>CAJWSH010000037.1 GCA_913046255.1 uncultured Dehalococcoidales bacterium | reverse complement strand
ATTGTTTGGTCTATTACGGCTGAGAATACAGACAAAGTCAATAGTCGGACTGGAAATGAAGAGCGGAAGTAATCTAGCCTTGATAAGAGAATTACATATATATGGTGCTGCAGTTTCCCTCGGCCAGCGCAAGCCGTCTGCTGCCCAACACAGGGGCTTAGGTAAGGCACTGCTGCTTGAGGCGGAGCGATTGGCCAGTGAAGAATTTGGGTCACTACAGATAGCTATTTTGAGCGGCGTTGGCGCTAGGGAATATTATCGCTCTGATTTCGGCTACAGTCTTGTAGGAAATTACATGGTTAAAAAGCTGTAGCTCCACTTTAAGGCTTAATTTTACCCTCTTGGAGTTGTCTAGACTGACATCATCAGGGCCAAAGTGATAGGCAACCTCATGTTTGGTTATCCTCTATATTTCAACAGTAATTATAATATCATAGCTACCTTCAGCTTCGATTAGCTTCTGAAATATAATTATTTTATCCGATAGTTGAAACGATAACTGTGTAAGTTTCTATCAGGATTTCGTTAGTTGAACAGGTGCCACTAATGACAGTGCCCACTGATAGAATGGTATCCTTTACAACAATGGTAGCATTGGCTATGGCTGTTATTGTATCAGCACCTCTTAACGTACCACCAATAGAGCCGGAGTTTATAGCTAAATTATCACCATTGATAGCCCCAAGAAAAGCGCTTTCAGTATCGTGCAATCCGGAGACATGTAAATTGCCTTGCCTGTCATTTCAAAATCAACTACTTACTACTCCCCCTGACTCCAGCCCTGCATTATTTCTTTTATACGCTGGGCAAGTTTGGGGCTTGAACGCAGGCGCTCAATAAATAGAGGACAGCCTTCCAACAACGAGTTCTGCGCTGCAGTGGCCATGCTGGAGATGAGGTTTTGAATACCGAGGTCCGCCTGCTGTGGAACATCCAGCCCCGGAGTTGATGAGTCTAGCTGTCGACGAATGTCCTCGGCAGTGAATCTCATTGGCATTACACAGGATTTATACCACGGACATTCTTTGCACTGGATTACACCATAGGCTTCATTTAGAATATCATCCATAATTTGATTCCCCCAGCCCATTGTTTACTAATTACGGCATTATCTTTTTAAACAGCAATTATTCTATAATATATGTTGTTATACTTTAATGGCTAAATTGACAACTGTGATAAACATACCTCAAGTAGTAACAAAACGATGAAACCATTAAGCTACAGCCAAATTGCATTATACCAGTCCTGTCCTTTGCATTACAAACTGCAATATATTGATGGTCTCAAGACAAAAGGCAAGTGGTATTTTAGCTTTGGCTCTACCATCCACCTTTGTGCCGAGTATTTTTTTAAGGTCCGTACGCCATCACCGCCGTCACTTGAAAAGGTGCTCAAGTACTATGGAGAAATATGGCTTTCTGCGGGATATCAGTCTGCTGAAGAGGAAGCAAGATATAAAGATTATGGCCGACAGATATTAACCAAGTTCTGGGAAGTGCACAGTGCCGATTTCAGGTTGCCAGTTGCAATAGAGCGAATGTTTTATGTTGATATCGATGGAATAAAGCTGAAGGGCTTTATTGACAGAATAGATAAACTGGATAGCGGTGGGCTTTCCGTAGTTGACTATAAAACAAACAAAAAATTGTTTACTAAGGCTGATCTTGAAAACGACCTTCAACTGACTTTGTATCAGCTGGCAGTAGAGAAGATGTGGTTTCTCCCGGTAGAGAAGCTCACTCTGTATCACCTAAGGTCCAATACCACTTGTAGCTGTGCCGCCAGAAGTGAGGAACAGCTCGAAGCCGCCAGTCGTCTGGTGCTGGAAGTAGCCGAAAACATTTCTCAAAACAGTTTCCCGGCGACCGAAAACCAGTACTGCCCCTGTGACTTTCCTGAGTACTGCCCGTACTATATACATAAGTATAGCGGGATTGCGCCTGAGCTGCAAGAATCTGAATAAGTAAGCGGGCTGGCAGTAGATTAGGTTGTTGAGTGACATGTCTCATTACAAAACCAGATAAAGGAACTTGAGTTTCGACTTGGGAAAATAAAGTAAGCAGTTATTGATTTCTGCCGGGCTCAAGGATTAAATCGAGTTTACAGTGGAGAACATGCTATTATTTATCAGATGGTGAAGAAGACCGGTTTTGATGGAGAAGATATCAGTGCGCTGTTTAAACCTGAATAATTGTGATCGAAGACGTTGAGCCTTGGTCCATCTCAGCTAAAACAACTCGTTACTGATGAAAAGATAGCCAGAAATGTTAGAAAAAGATTGGAGACACTAAGATAGGTTATCTCCTCATATCCCCAGTTGCGGATAAAAAGATTTACATATAAAGAGCAAACTGTCTTTAGGTATGGCTGCTTATCTGACGACATAGCTTTAGTGCATGTGACTTGACAAATATTTTATAAAAGTGTAGTCTCTAAAAAGACAACTGAATAATAGACTACCTAGGGGGGCCTGAAGCTGATTCAGGCTTAAATGGAAGGCAAGTCGGTGAAAATCCGACGCAGTACCGCCTACTGTGACTGGTAGAAACCCTGCCAGAAGCCAGGACGCCAAACCTCTAAGGTACAGGTCTCCGCGGGAGAGGAGGTGTGTCATGGCTGCAAAGACATGAAAATATTCCCTTGCCCCTGGGGCAAGGGAATATTTTTGACTAAAACAATTCTTTTTCAAGTTAGGAGATAAGCGTTGAATAAATTCAGTGATGCAGATATCTTTAGCAGCGGCGCAGAAGGCAAACTACAGTGGGTAAAGGTCAGCCTAGCAATATTTTTCTTAGCTCTGGTAATATTGGTAAACCTGTTAGCAAGCTGCACAGTAACCTTTAAAAAGACAGCACCACCACCTAAAAAAGAGGCATCGTTCCCAATGACAGTAATTGATGACTTAGGCCGGGTAGTTACAATATCAGAGAAGCCGACAAGAATCGTTTCTCTGGCGCCGAGTAATACTGAAATTCTATTCGCTTTGGGCCTGGGTGATATGGTGGTAGCAGTATCAGACTATTCTGATTATCCACCAGAGGCTAAGGAGAAACCCGTCATAGCTGTTTATCCAACACCGAATATGGAGCAACTGATTGATCTTACCCCAAGCTTGATATTAGCCGCCGAAATCCAGACAGAGGACATAATTGCACAGCTTGAGGAGAGAGGATTTACTGTTTTTGTTTTAGTACCGCAGACCCTTGGCGAGGTATTGGAGTCTATCATCGTGGTTGGGGAGATTACTGGGAAAGAAGAGGAAGCTTCCCGGTTAGTAGCCGAGATGCAGACTAGGATTAAGGCAGTAACTGACAAGACAAATAGTCTACCTCAAGATCAAAGACCGAGGGTCTTTTACATCGCCTGGCATGATCCTTTGATGGCACCTGGCTCTGGAACCTTTCAGGATGAACTGATTCGAAAAGCGGGTGGTACCAACATTGCTCGGGACCTCACTGGGTGGGCGATTATTGCCTTAGAGGTAGTCGTTCAGGCAAATCCTGAAGTGATGATTGCCAGCGTCAGCTATGCCACCGGCGAGGACTTATCTTTTCAGTTTATCAAAGAGGAGTTGAGGTTGAGTAATACAGATGCTCGCCGGAACAATCAGATATATGGAATAGATGAGGACTTGATTAGTCGCCCCGGACCACGAATAGTGGAAGCTCTAGAATTGTTGGCTAAGATGCTCCATCCAGAGATATTTGGTGTCGCTAACTAAAAGGACTTTAGCGAGCTAGAAGTTAATCCCGGAGTTATAAGGGCTTTTAGGATTTACGAATCATGCCACTTGAACAAGCTAAGCCATCTTTTACCGACCAGCCTGTGCTAACTATACCTTATCCTTACTGGCGTGGTCGCATCTATGCCATATTGGGGCTTTTGGTACTTCTTGCGATAGTGATAGCACTGGCTACAGCTATTGGTAGTGTTGACATTCCTATTTTTACCACATCCAGTATTTTACTTTCCAAATTGCCTATGGTTGACATAACTCCTTATTGGAAGAGTGCCTGGGAAACTATAGTTCTGGAGATACGCTTGCCTCGAGTTATTCTAGCCGGGATAATTGGTGCAGCGCTGGCGATAGCCGGGGCTACCTATCAGGGCTTGTTTCGTAATCCCTTGGCCGACCCTTATCTTATTGGTGTGGCTCAGGGGGCAGCTCTGGGAGCCGTTGTTGGCTTCCTGTTTCCTGTTGCCGGGATGGGTTTGGGGGTTGGTACCGTACCGTTATTTGCTTTCGCCGGAGCGCTCATTAGCGTAGCCATAGTTTATGGTTTGGCCCGAGTGGGTGGGGCTCTTCCAATGACTACCCTTATTCTAGCCGGTGTCGCATTGGGGGCTCTTTTTGGTGCCATCGTTTCTTACCTAGTAATTACCAGTGGGGCTAAAATGCAAGGAATTATTTTTTGGCTTATGGGTAGTTTTTCTTTAAGTCAGTGGTCTGAAGTACAAATGATTCTGCCCATTGTAACAGTAGGAACGGTGGTAATCATGCTCTTTTCTCGCTCGCTCAATATAATGCAACTTGATGAGGAGCAGGCTCAGCAACTGGGCATCAACGTGGAAAGGCTCAAACTCATACTGCTTACTGCAGCTACTATGATTACTGCCGCTGCCGTTTCCTTCGTCGGCATTATTGGATTTATTGGTATCATTATTCCCCACACAATGCGCCTGATTTGGGGGCCGGATTACCGTATCTTGCTACCATTGTCTGTTCTCAGCGGAGCCATTTTCCTTATTGGGGCTGATGCCCTATCTCGCACTGTCCTAGCACCTACTGAGGTACCAATAGGAGTAATTACCGCCTTCTGTGGAGCTCCCTTCTTTCTTTATCTGCTCAGACGTCGGACAAAAATGTTGTTCTAGATAGAAAAAATGACTAAACTTGAGATGCAAAACGTTACCCTTGGCTACAGGCATAAGGTAGTAGCTAAGGACATAACCCTTCAGGTGAAGTCTGAAGAGATAGTAGGTCTTGTCGGGCCAAATGGCTGTGGTAAGTCAACTATTATCAGGGCTTTGAGTCGGGTTATCTCGCCCTATTCTGGTAGAATACTCCTTAACGAAAAGAATATATCCACTATATCAAGGAGAGATTTATCCCGCTTACTCGGGGTCATCCCCCAGATTCCATTCCTTCCTAGTACCTTTACTGCCTTTGAGGTGGTACTCATGGGTCGAAACCCACATCTTGGCCCGTTTCAGCATGAAAGTCCTAAAGATATGGATATTGCTTGGCAAGCTATGAGGAAGACACGAGTACAGCCACTTGCCCAACAAAGGATAGGTGAACTTTCTGGCGGTGAGATACAATGCGTGGCTATTGCTCGTGTCCTGTCTCAGGAGACAAAGATAGTTCTTTTAGATGAACCGACGGCAAATCTGGACATTGGCCGTCAGGCAGAAATCCTTGATGTAATAAAAGGCATGTGTCAGGAGAATGGTTTGGTAGTCATAGCTGCCCTCCATGACCTGAATCTAGCGGCCCAGTACTGTAACCGCTTGGTCCTCATAAATAATGGTCGGATTCATGCTTTAGGTACACCGACTGAGGTCATTACTAACGATAATATCAAGGATGTCTATGGGGCTGGAAGTTATATCTGCAACCACCCACTAAATGGCCTGCCGGTGGTGCTACCTAATGCCGGTAATAGTAAGTAATACTAAGCCTGATACAAAAAGTAGCTGCAAATGAACCTGGCAAGGTGATGTACTATTTGAGGATGTCATCAATTTTTGACTGAAGAGTAGACTCAGGCACAGCGCCAATTACCGTATCCACTGCCTTGCCCCCCTTAAAGAATATTAGCGTAGGTATTGACATCACCCTGTATTGGGCAGTCGTTTTTGGATTCTTATCAATATTTAGACGACAAAACTTGAACCTGCCTTGGTATTTCTCAGCCAGTTTATCAATAACAGGGGCCACCGTACGGCAAGGGCCACACCAGGGCGCCCATAAATCCACCAACACCGGTTGGGTAGATTTTAGCACTTGGTCTTCAAAATTCTGGTCGCTAACGTCCGTTACCATTTTGTCCATCCCCTTAGCTGCTTTCAATCTCTCCTTTATGGTACCAATTAATGGCACTGTGTGTCAAGAAAGTGGTACGATCCAAGAAAAATCTTATATACTGCTGCCGTTTACAGTCTCGGGTAGCTGATATATTGACAGCTGGCACTGTAGCATCAAAATCGGCCCATCACATACTTGTCCACTGACTTCAGTATAAAAAGTATTGCGAACAGGTGGCTAGTCAAGAAGTTAATAGAATAAAATAAGAAGAGTCTAGATTTTGAGGTGATTATTTTAGCCATTGGGAAAGTGAGCCAAATGTATCCCATTATCTGTACCAGATCAAAGATAACGCTATCTCTGACTAATAAACCTACCATAAAGTATTTATTAAATTAGATAATAAAGGTCGACATTAGAGAATTTGTGCTTATTGTTGGTTATCATGATGAATAAATGCGCCATTATTTCGGCGATGGCAACCGATAGATATAAAATAGATTATTACTTCCATAGGAAACAACCGGGTACGACTGATGCATTGAAGATGGTTCAAAGCTTAGTTTCTGATAATTTATTGATGATGAACGGAGATACTGCTTTAGGTTATGATAATATCGCTAACATAGCTGGGAGGTTTAGGGTACCTGAGATCGTAGAGTTATTTTCTTCCAACCCAAGACGGAGGCTTATCAATTTCTCTTAAAGTTTTAACCAATCTCCAGGTGATTGTTTCGCAAAGCACAGTTATATCCTCAGTAGAAAGGTAATCAGAGATAGTGCTTGAAAACAGGACACTTCCTCTAGAGGCAAACTCATCGTCACCTTGCCACAGGACTAGAGTTATCGCCAGTCGGCTAAAAGCATTAATGGTAACAGCTGCATCCCCGTAATCTGTCTCATAACCTCCCAACTTAAAAGCGGCATCCAATAGCCGTTGAGGCTTCCGGCTAAAGCTATCTACGAGGGGTTTTATTACTCTCTGAGAGAAGTTTGGGAAGTAGTTAGCACCTTCCGGTAATTCTCTAAAGGTGATTATTTTATTGGTGAGGGAGCTACCTGTCGCCCGCCTTAGATAGTGGAGTATCAGAAGCTTATCTCTTAATGGAACCGACTCGTCGCTATCAGTTGATGAAACGTCAATATCCGGAAAACGGATTTGATGAGACTTATTCAAGAATTCAAGGACGATGACCTCTTGTGAGCCTACTAGCTTAAGTTGGGCGCCACTTTTTAAGCACAACTGGCCTATATCATCAATCTTGGCCAACTCGGATACGGCAAGTTTATAAGCAAGCTCATTAGCATACTGATAATCTTTCTGATTAGGCAATGATAAAAATTTTTTCTTCACTTTTAGTTGAGGGCTATATCTCAAGCCATGAGTGAGAGTAGAGTGACTGGCCGGTAAGAACATAGACTGTTTTCACGTAGTCTCTCTCTTTTTGATTCAAAGAGGAAAGGTCGGGCCTCTCGCCGTCCATTACCCGATGTACCAGCTCAACCATTTCAGGCATCTCGCCCCTTGCGAGCTTTACGAGTTCAGCGTCAAAGGCATCAGCAATGGCAGAATATAGTCCGTATTTCATTAACATCGCCAGATAGGTGCGATGGAGATAGGGTCTCAGGTGAGCCGGTACGCAGTTTGAGATATTGGATAGACCAATAATAGATTTGCAACCTGGAGCAATATCGGAAAGCATACTCATAAACTCAAGGCAGGCTGTCAGTTGATTTATCTCAACACTCACCGGGGTAAGAATAGGATCAATCCAGATATTTTCATTGGGGATGCCCAGCTGATTGGCTTTATAGATAAGATCAACGGCTAGCAGACATCTTTCATTGGCATCGCGAGGCATGCCCTCTACTCCCCAGAGAAGGCCTATCATTTCTGCAT
>CAJWSH010000036.1 GCA_913046255.1 uncultured Dehalococcoidales bacterium | reverse complement strand
CAATAACTGACATTCTGTTAGTACTCATAAAGTCGCGGTACTTAGGTGCTATGGATTCAAAATGCTGCCCCAGCTTGAGCAGTTGAGCCAAAGAAAGCCCGGTGTCCCGAGGTGTCCCCTGAAGAGCAACAACAATAGGCTCAACGGCCGAATGTGACGAGCGCAGGGCAAAGGGGGCCAGAGTTGTATCAATAATATCCACCCCGGCTTCAATAGCCTTAAGGCAGCTCATAGACGCCATGCCACTGGTGTAATGAGTATGCAGTTGTACCGGTATCTTTAATATTTCTTTAAGTGCCTTAATTAACGTATAGACGTCATCAGGGGAAATAAGCCCAGCCATGTCCTTGATACACAAGCTATCGGCTCCCATGTCTTGGAGCTTAAGTGCCTTTTTTACATAATAATCAAGATTATAAACCGGTCCACCCATCTTGGATTCAGTCAGCGAGTAGCACAGTGTTAGCTGGGCATGTTTGCCACTTTCCTTAATCGCCGAAAGTGCGGTCTCAAAGTTACGCTCGTCATTTACGGCATCAAAAACACGAAAGATGTCAATACCCTCTTCAGCAGCATGATGAACAAAAGCGGAAACAACATCATCGGCATAGTTACGATAGCCGACCAAGTTCTGTCCTCTAAGCAACATCTGGAGTGGGGTATCCGGCACCAACTTTTTCAGTGTGCGCAATCTCTGCCATGGATCTTCATTAAGAAATCTAGTGGGCACATCAAAGGTGGCACCACCCCAGACCTCCATAGAGTAAAAACCGATTTTATTCATTTCCGGGGCAATGGGCACCATATCTTCAACGCGCATCCTAGTAGCCAACAGTGACTGATGCCCGTCGCGCAGAGTAAGGTCAGTAATTTTTAGAGAGTTTTTTTCCATTTTACCTACCTTCTACAGTGGAATATTGCTATGCTTCTTTTGCGGACTACTCTGGACTTTATTCCTTAGCATTTCCAGCGCCCTGATTAATTTGGGGCGTGTCTGCCTGGGATCAATGACGTCATCAATGTAGCCTAAGGCGGCTGTCTCATAGGGGTTATCAAATTTCTCCCGGTATTCACTGACCAACTGCTGCTGAGTCTCAGTCGGGTTATCTGACTCAGCAATCGCCCTTCTAAAGATCACATTAACCGCCCCCTCTGCTCCCATTACAGCTATTTCACCACTGGGCCAGGCATAGTTAATGTCACCACGCAGGTGCTTACTGCTCATTACGATATAGGCACCACCGTAAGCCTTACGGGTAATAACGGTAACCTTGGGAACGGTAGCCTCAGCATAGGCGTATATAAGCTTGGCGCCATGTCTAATGATGCCGTGGTGCTCCTGTGCTGAGCCAGGCATAAAACCGGGAACATCAACAAAACTGACTAAGGGAATGCCAAAGCCGTCACAGAAGCGAACAAACCTAGCTGCCTTAACCGAGGCATCAATATCAATAACACCGGCTAAACAAATTGGCTGCTGGGCAACAATACCCGCCGGCTGACCATTTAGTCGAGCAAAACCAACGATGATATTAGGGGCAAAATACTGGTGCACCTCCATAAAATCGCCACTGTCAACCACACTTGTGATTAGCTTTTTCATGTCGTAAGGTTTCCTGGGGTCATCCGGTATTAAATCAAGCAAGCTCTCGTCCGTCCGTTCTGGGTCGTCACTAGGCTTAACTTCAGGTAGAGGAGCCTTGTAATTCTGTGGCAACAAAGATAGCAGTCGACGCACCATCTTAAAACACGCCACTTCACTATCAGTAATAAAATGAGCCACACCACTCTTACTAGCATGGACCTCGGCTCCACCCAGCTCCTGATGACTTATTTTCTCACCGGTAACTGCCTTAACCACATCAGGGCCAGTAATATACATTTGGGATATACCTTTCACCATAAAGACAAAGTCAGTTATCGCCGGACAATAGACAGCACCACCAGCACTGGGCCCAACCACCACCGACAGTTGTGGAACGACCCCTGAGCACAAGGTATTCCTGAGCAGTATTTCACCGACACCACTAAGACTGGCTACACCTTCTTGAATGCGCGCCCCCCCGGAGTCATAGATGGCGATTATCGGAACACCACAATTAAGGGCCATGTCCATAATCTGGCCAACCTTCTGCCCCACCACTTCGGATATTGAGCCGCCCCAAACTGTAAAATCCTGGGAATAGACAAAAACTGGCCGGCTGTCTATCTTGCCGCTGCCAGTAATTACAGCATCACCCAAATGTTTCTGCTCAGCCAGCCCAAAATCAGTAGCCCGATGGCTGATAAGAGTGCCCAGTTCACTAAAGCTTTCCGGATCAAGAAGAAGCTCAATCCTCTCACGAGCAGTTAACTTTCCCTGCGCTCGCTGCTGCTGGATGCGTTTCTCTCCACCGCCAGCTTCAGCCTGTTTCTTTAGCCTGATCAGGCTATCCAGCTTATCATTAATCGTCAATTAAACTTTCGCATCCTCTAAATAAATCTTGGATACAGTCGTGCGTAATCATATCACACCACTTATCACAGGGCAAATAATACCCCATCTGGGAAGGTTAAACCTTAGAAGAAAAATTCTTAATACCAAACCGACTAATCGAATTGATCAACTTGAATACAAAAATGAAATAGACTATAATTTAATGGTTGGTGTGCCTATTTTTTGGTGATCACAACCGCTATCAGGGGGCCTATGGAAATTAACATCAAGGAACAACTGGACGATGTTTTTTCACGATATAATAAGGAGAGGGGCAACCTCATTCCCCTTCTCCAAGAAGTCCAGGAAATGTTTGGCTACTTGCCAGAAGAGACTATACAAGAGATTGCCGACTTTCTGCAGCTATCCAATAGCACTGTCTATGCAGTTAGCACCTTCTATACTCAATTCAAATTTACTCCTACCGGCAAGCGAACAGTCAAGGTATGTCGCGGGACCGCTTGCCATGTGCGAGGTGGATCACAGGTCCTGCGTGAAGTGGAAAAGCAATTGGGCATCAAACCAGGAGAGACTACTAAGGACTTGGGGTACACACTGGAAATGATTGCCTGTTTTGGCTCGTGTGCTTTAGCTCCAGTCGTAGTAATTGATAATAACGTTTACGGCAGAATGACAACTACCAAAGTAGGGCCTACTCTAGAGGACACCAAACAGTAGTCATATTGAGGCGACATAGTGATGTTTAATGAGCTACAAGCCAGAGCAAAAGTAGAATGGGAAGCCCTGAAGCACAGTGATAGCTCCCGTATTTTTATCGGTGCTGCCACCTGTGGACAGGCGGCTGGAGCATCTGCTGTACTTGAAGCTATAAACACCGAACTAGCTCGACATAATATTTCAGCGGATATCACTCAAGTCGGCTGCATCGGGCTTTGCTACGCCGAACCTTTAGTGGATATAATTAAACCGAACCGGCCGCGTATCTGCTACGGTAATATCACCGCGGAAATTGTACCACAGCTCATTAAAGACTATATTCTAAATGATAATCCCCGTCCCGATCTTGCCTTGGGCACTATTGGTGACAGCGAGCTTAAAGGCATCCCCAAACTTTTGGAGCTACCGATGCTCAAGCCCCAAGTACGTATCGCCCTGCGCAACTCAGGGCTTATTGACCCGGAAAATATCAACCACTATATCGCTAACGATGGTTACAGTGGTCTGTCTAAGGCACTCGAAATGACGCCGGAAGAGGTAATCCAAGAAATAAAAAAATCAGGACTACGCGGTCGCGGTGGTGCCGGCTTCCCTACTGGGCTCAAGTGGGAGATATGCCATAAAATACCGGGCGAGGCAAAGTACTTAATCTGCAACGCTGATGAAGGCGATCCCGGTGCCTTTATGGACAGGGCATTATTGGAGAGTGACCCCCACGCTGTTCTGGAAGGGATGATTATCGGTGCTTACGCCATCGGATCCTCTGAGGGCTATATCTATATTCGGGCCGAGTACCCACTGGCAATCAAAAGACTCAAGGTTGCTCTGAAACAAATGGCAGAGTACGGACTATTGGGCGACAATATCTTGGGTTCTAATTTTAGCTTTCACATAAAGATAAAACAAGGAGCCGGGGCTTTTGTCTGCGGTGAAGAGACATCACTGATAGCCTCTATTGAGGGCAGACGAGGTATGCCCCGTCCCCGACCCCCATTCCCGGCCCAAGCCGGACTGTGGGGCAAACCAACCAATATCAATAATGTGGAGACCTGGAGCAATGTATCGGCAATCTTGCAGGGAGGCGCTCGCTGGTATGCAAATTACGGTACCGAAAAAAGCAGGGGCACCAAGACTTTTGCCCTAGCTGGTCAGATAGAGCGCACTGGTCTTATTGAAGTGCCAATGGGCATCACTCTCGAGAAAATTATCTATGGTATTGGTGGCGGCATCCCTGATGGCAAGCACTTCAAAGCAGCTCAGACCGGTGGTCCATCTGGCGGTTGTCTGCCAGCTAGTCAGTTAAAGCTGCCGGTTGATTACGAATCACTGGCTGAGGCTGGTTCTATTATGGGCTCCGGCGGTATGGTAGTAATGAATGAGGATAGCTGTATGGTTGATATTGCCCGCTATTTCCTTTCTTTTACTCAGGTTGAGTCATGCGGTAAGTGTGTCCCATGCCGGCTGGGAACAAAACAAATGCTTTCTATACTAGAAAATATTTGTAGTGGCAACGGTCAGCCCCAGGACATTGACTTGCTTTTAGAGTTATCTAAATCAATTAAAGCCGGCTCGCTTTGCGGCTTAGGGCAGACAGCACCCAATCCAGTGCTGACCACCACCCAATACTTCCGGGAAGAATACGAGGCACACATAAGGGATAGGCGGTGTCCAGCACTAATCTGTACAGAATTAATTTCTTATTATATCCTCCCCAATAAATGTCAAGGGTGTGTCATATGTCTCAGAGAGTGCCCGTCTGAGGCAATATCTGGTGGCAAGAGACTGGTTCATATTATTGATCAAGGCAAATGTACCAAATGCGGCATTTGCCTTGATGTTTGTCCAGCGCAGTTCGGTGCTGTGGTCAAGGTCTCTGGCAAGACAATGGAAACACCCAGCAAGCCCATCCCGATAACAGCACAGAGGCCAAAGAAGCAGGCTACCGGCAATAAATGAGGCATTAAATGGATAATATTAGACTAACTATAAACGGGCAAAGAATTGAGGCAAAACAGGGGATGACAGTACTTGAGGTAGCTCAAAGTGCTGGTATTTATATTCCAACTCTCTGCTACCACCAAGATCTTGAGCCATACGGCGGCTGCCGCCTTTGTGTGGTGGAAATCGAAAAAATACGGGGGCAGCCTACCGCCTGCACAACATCTGCTACCGATGGTATGGTAGTACATACCGAGACGCCAGATGTCAACCAGATAAGACGTAATACCGTAGAGCTACTTATTGCCGATCACCCTATGGACTGCCTCACCTGTATCAAGAATCAAAGGTGCGAGCTGCAAAAGGTAGCTGGCTACTTGGGTATTACCGAACGGCGCTTTCCCATAGCAGAGAGGTCGCTGCCGGTTGATGATAGTAATCCATTCTTTACTCTTGACCGCAATTACTGTATCCTCTGTGCCCGGTGCACGCGCGCCTGCGATGAAATCACTGCAGTCAATGCCATAGAAATAGTTGATCGTGGCTATAATAGCCGGGTCAGCACCTTTGGCGATAAGCCACTGCTTGAATCAATCTGCCAGTCCTGTGGTGAATGCGTTGTCCGCTGCCCGGTAGCCGCTCTGGTACCCAAAAATACCATACAGCCAACCTCTGAGATAGAGACCATCTGCCCCTATTGTGGTGTCGGTTGTGGTATGCACCTCGGCATCCGTGACGACCGAATTATATCTGTTCGAGGTAGCAGAGAAAACCCATCCAGTAAGGGGCGGCTGTGTGTCAAAGGGCGCTACGGCATTCCCGAATTTGTTCATCACCCGGAGCGTTTAATGGCACCCCTCATCAAGCGTAAAGGGAAGCTTGCCGAGGCAAGCTGGGACGAAGCTCTGGCCCTTGTCGCACAAAAATTGGCCAGCTATCCAAAAGATCAAGTAGCAGTAATCTCGTCAGCCAAGTGTACTAACGAAGAAAACTACATAATCCAGAAATTCGCTCGAGCGGTACTAGGTACCAACAATATTGACCACTGTGCCCGTCTGTGTCATTCTCCAACTGTAACTGGGCTAGGCCAGATCTTTGGCAGTGGTGCTATGACCAACACCAATAATGATATCAGTAACGCCGCCTGTATTCTGGCCATCGGAACCAACACTACCGAAACCCACCCGGTAATCGGCTTTAATGTAAAAAAAGCGGTGCACCGCGGGGGGAAACTCATCGTGGCTAATCCTCACCGGATTCGCCTAGTGCGTTTTGCCGATGTATGGCTCAGGCAGAGACCAGGTACCGATGTCGCCCTGCTGATGGGCATGGCAAAGGTTATCGTAGATGATGGACTGTTTGATTCAAGCTTCATAAATGAACGCTGTGAAAACTTCGACGTCTTTCAGGAAACACTCAAGGACTTTGATTTGGCCTCTGCCGAGAAGATTACCGGGGTGCCCCAAAGCCAGATAGCCGAAGCCGCTCGGATATACGCTACCAATAGTCCAGCGTCTATCCTATATGGTATGGGTATTACTCAACACGCTCACGGCACTGATAATGTAAGCGCCATCGCTAATCTAGCAATGCTTACCGGTAATATTGGTAAGCCAGCCAGTGGGGTCAATCCTTTGAGAGGTCAGAACAATGTGCAAGGTGCCTGCGATATGGGGGCATTACCCAATGTCTACTGTGGCTACCAAGCAGTAACCACTCCAGCCATCAAGGAGAAATTTGAGGCTGCCTGGGATAGCTCGCTACCTCCCACTGCTGGACTGACCATCACCGAGATTTTTGACGCTGTCCACCAAGGTAAAATAAAAGCTCTCTACCTTGTCGGTGAAAACCCTATGTTGAGCGAGCCCGATGCCAATCATGTCCGAGAGGCACTTTCTAGGCTAGATTTCTTCGTTGCTCAGGACATTTTCTTGTCTGAATCAGCTGAGTTGGCCCATGTTGTTCTACCTGGGACAACTTTTGCCGAAAAAGACGGCACTTTTACCAACACCGAGCGACGAGTGCAGCTTGTGAGAAAGGTTATTGAACCGTTGGGTGATTCTAGAACTGACTGGCAGATTACCTGTCAGATTGCTGAGCGGATGGGGGGTAAGGGTTTTCATTTTGAGCATCCATCTCAAATTATGGATGAGATTGCCCGGCTCACCCCAAGCTACGGTGGTATCTCCTTTGAGCGTCTTGAAGTCGAGGGTTTACAGTGGCCCTGCCCGACCAGAGAACATTTGGGGACACCCATTCTACATACCAAGACCTTCACCAGGGGTAAGGGCTTATTTTTATCACTGGAATATAAGCCACCTATGGAACTACCCGATAATGATTATCCTCTGGTACTGACCACTGGGCGGAATATTTTTCAATACCACACCGGTACCATGAGTCGAAAGGTGAAGGGGCTTAATATATTCAAAGGTGAAGAGCGGGCAGAAATCAACCCGGAAGATGCCACAAAGCTGGGTATCGTAGATAACGATATGATAAAAGTTGTATCCCGGCGGGGGGAGGTAACCACTAAAGCTAGGGTAACTAAAGCTTCACTAGTAGGTGTAGTCTCAATGACTTTTCACTTCGCTGAGAGCCCGACCAATGTACTCACCAACCCGGCCGTTGACTTGATAGCTAAAATACCCGAACTCAAAGTGTGTGCGATAAGGGTCGAAAAAATAGATCAACCTTCCTAGTGAATCAAACAATGCAACATGTCGGTATTGATATTATAGAGATAATTCGTATCAAAAGGGCTATAGCCCGTCGAGGAGAGATCTTCCTTAAACGAGTGTATACCAGCCTAGAGCTTGAGCTATACCGCAAAAAGCCTGCCTCTCTAGCAGCGCGCTTTGCCGGCAAAGAGGCGGTAATAAAAGCGCTGCAAACTAAAGGCATTGGCCCAAGAGAAATAGAGATTATATCTGACCCCAATAGCAGGCCTCTGGTTCAGCTTTATGGCAGAGCAAAGAAA
>CAJWSH010000035.1 GCA_913046255.1 uncultured Dehalococcoidales bacterium | reverse complement strand
CGCAGGTCTGGTTTCCTGCCTTCAATTTTATCTTTGATAAATGGTAGGAACATACCGGCGAAGTTGGAGCCGCCGCCGATAGAGCCAACGATTATATCTGGGTAGACATTTGCCATCTCCATTTGCTTCATTGCCTCCTGACCGATGACGGTCTGGTGGAGCAGAACGTGATTGAGTACGCTACCCAGTGAGTAGTGGGTATCTTCTCGGGTGGCGGCGTCCTCAACAGCTTCGCTGATGGCTAATCCGAGACTGCCGGGGCAGTCGGGGTCTTTCGCCAGCATATCGCGGCCGGCCTTGGTATCCGGGCTGGGGCTGGGAACACAATTAGCGCCCCAAGTCTCCATCATAATACGGCGGTAGGGTTTCTGGTTGTAGCTAATCTTGACCATGTAAACCTTTAATTCCAGTCCGAAGAGGGCGCAGCCAAAGGCGAGAGAACTGCCCCACTGACCGGCTCCGGTCTCGCTGGCAATACGTTTTATTCCCTCTTTTTTGTTGTAGTATGCCTGGGCGACGGCGGTGTTGGGCTTATGACTACCCGCCTGACTGGTCCCCTCGTATTTATAGAAAATTTTGGCAGGGGTATCCAGGGCTTTCTCCAGTCGATGCGCCCGATATAGAGTGGTAGGTCGCCAGGTACGGTAAATCTCCTGGACCTCTTCGGGGATTTCAATGTAATGCTCCGGGCTGAACTCTTGCATAATTAAGCCCATGGGGAAGAGCGGCGCCAAGTCATCGGGTGTTACTGGGTTGCCAGTACCTGGGTGAAGAACCGGTGGTAGTGGCTCGGGTAAATCAGGCAGGATGTTGTACCAAGAAGTTGGCATCTCCTTTTCATCAAGAACAAATTTTGTTTCCTTCATTGTCTCCTCCTTTTATTTTTTATTAGAGCTACTCTGCTAAGCTTAAGCTCTTAATTCCATCTGTCATCATCATGGATACAGCTAAGATACGATGAGTATATTATTACCGTGCAGTAAGTCTTTGTCAATACTCAAAAAGAAACTACAGGTCCTGAATTGTGATATACTCTTAGAGGAATAACTGTAGTGGTTCCTAAACGGAGGGCCGAAATTGCATGATGTGCTGGTTATAGGTGACGGACCAGCTGGGAGTCAAGTGGCCTATCGGCTGGCTGGGCAGGGGTATGATGTAGCGGTACTGGGAAAGAAAGAACCGGGGAGTCAAGTCTGCTGTACAGGCATTATTAGCCAGGTGTGCGCTAACGCCTTTGCCATTGATGAGGGTACTATCTTGGGGAGGGTAAGGAGTGCCCGTATTTTTGCACCATCGGGTAAACTAATCGAGCTATGGCGACGGGAGAATCAGGCTTGTATAATAAACCGATCAGCATTTGATGTGTCTATGGCCAACCGAGCTCAGAGTAATGGAGCACAGTATATGCCCAGCAGTCCGGCAAAATCTCTAACAGTCGAGGGTGATAGGGTAGTAGTTGAGCTAACTCGTGGTGAAGCAAACCTTAAGATTGAGGCAAGAGCCGCCGTTGTGGCCACTGGCTTTGGCACAAGACTAGTTGAGGGGTTAGGGAAGATTGGTGATTTCGTTATCGGAGCCCAAGCTGAGGTAGAGACAAGAGACATAGATGAGGTGGAGGTCTATTTGGGGCAGGAGATAGCTCCTGGCTTTTTTGCTTGGCTAGTGCCGACCTCACCACCTATGGCTCGGGTGGGACTCTTGGCGCGCCGCAATCCGGAATTTTATATACGAAAGCTACTATCCTCTCTCCATGCTCAAGGAAAAGTAGTCTCAGATGAGGAAAGCCCCAGTTATCGCGGGGTTCCACTTCAGCCACTGGCCCGAACCTACGGTGAGCGAGTGCTGGTGGTAGGAGATGCTGCTGGGCAGGTAAAGCCAACCACCGGCGGTGGTATCTATTATGGCCTGATGTGTGCTGATATAGCCGCTCATAATTTAGGGCGGGCACTGGAAAAGGATAACCTTTCGGCAAAAAGTCTAGCTAGCTATGAACGAGAATGGAAGAGAAAACTAGGGCGAGAGCTAAGGATTGGCTATTGGGGTAGGAGGTTTTTTGAGCACTTGAACGACAAACAAATTGACCGGATATTTGATATAATCAAAGCTAATGGTATTGATGATACTTTACTTAAAGCAGATGACCTGCCCTTTGACTCGCACGGTAAGGCGATATTGAGATTGGTCGGGCAAAGGGCACTGAGTCGGGCACTTCGGGTAATGAAAGTTCCTTTTCGAATTGGTACCCAGTTTTCCTAGGAGGTGTTTTCGAAGGTGGGTGGTGCTAACCAGAACGTGAACTTGGGGGAAGCAGCCGACAGTTTTCTGGCTGGTCTCTCAGCCAGTGAGAAAGAAATAAACAGGCAGGTGATTTATCGATTTGTTCGCTGGTTTGGCTGGAAACGACCTCTGGGGAGACTTACTGCCCCTGAGATAGCTAACTATGCCGGGCGAGTATCATCGTCTGATACAGACCATGTAAAAAAACTTGACCTAGTACGAGACTTTCTAGTCCATGCTAAGAAGGCAGGCTGGACCAAGGGTAATCTGGCTCTTCACCTTAAGGCCAAGAAAGGGAAAGGTAAAGCACCATCTTGGTCAAAGCAGACATCACCAGAGGCCATTGCTCTAACCCAGCATGGATATACTCAAATGAAGCAAGAACTGGTGGCTCTTAAAAGCAAACGACCTCAGATTGTTGATGACATACATAGAGCAGCTGCGGATAAGGACTTCCGAGAGAATGCCCCTCTGGCTGCCGCCAGAGAAGATCTTAGCCACCTTGAGGGGCGAATTAAGAAACTAGAAGAAATGCTAAACTCAGCAGTTCTTATTGGTGATCAACCAAAGATTACCCACAAGATCAGTGTCGGCAGCAGTATTGTCCTCCTTGATCTTACTTCTGGTGAGGAGATGCACTATACCATAGTCAATCCTAGGGAAGTAGCTCCGGCAAAAGGCAAGATTTCTAGTGCTTCACCAATAGGTAAAGCCATTATTGGAAGGGATCAGGGGGACAGTATAGAAATAAAGGTGCCGGCGGGTAGGCTAAATTATAAAATTAAACGGGTCGGGTCTGAGCAGACTTAATAGCCTAAAATATGGGTGTATAACTAAATGGTAAAAACTTCTCTACTGGGCTGAAAGAAAATTTCTATAGGCAGGGGGAATAAAAATGAATAAGCGGATAACCATTCCAATTATTGGTCTTCTGACGATCGGAGTTATTGTCGCAGGCGTTTTTTATACACAAGAGACTGGCAAAGTAAAAGATGCTCAGGATGAAATAGCTGCTCTAGAAGGGAATGTTTCTACTCTACAAACAGAACTAACTGCATCAGAAGTTGAAGTCTCTACTCTGGAAGCAGATTTGGCGGCGACAGAAGCTGAAGTTTCTACTCTGGAAGCAAACTTGACGGCATCAGGAGCTGAAGTCTCAACATTACAAGCAGACCTAGCAGTGTCAAAAGCCAGAGTCTCTACCCTAGAAGCGAAACTGGCGGTTGCAGAAGCCAAGGTTTCAGCCTTAGAAGCACAAGTCTCGACTCTCAAGGCAGAGGTTTCAACGCTGGAAACAGTTTTGGTGGAAGCAGGGTTACTAGTAACCTTTCCAGATGCCAATCTTGAAGATGCTATTCGCGAGGCAGTATATACTACTACCACGCCGGGTGCCCAAGGAGAAGCCATTTTTGAGGAGATATGCGCAATGTGCCATACTATCGGTGGTGGCATCCTAGTTGGCCCTGACCTTAGGGAAGTAACCAGCCGTCGAGATAGAGACTGGCTTATCAGTTTCATTATCTCACCAGAGCAGCTCATTGCTCAGGAAGATCCTCTGGCCATACAACTTCTTGAGGAATTTGACGATGTACTCATGCCCACGTTTGGACTTTCTGAACAGGAGGCGGAAGCAGCCTTGGTGTTTATTGAGATGGATATTCCTGAGCTTCCATCTGTAGACACGCCTGAAGGTCCAATTTACACTCACGACCTTGAAGCTCTCACCATATTGGGTGCCCGGGAGAGAGGTATCTTGGATCTCACCAGCATGGAATATTGTCTAAACCTACAAGAGATTTACCTTAGGGATAACGATATCAACGACATCTCAACCTTAGACGGTCTCACCAGCCTGCATTACCTTAGTCTTACGCGTAACAATATCAGCGACATCTCAGCCTTGGCTGGCCTTGCCAATCTGGAGACGCTTGGGCTTGGAGGCAATAATGTCAGTGACATATCAGTCTTAGAGGGCCTCCCTAACCTCAATGAGCTTTGGCTTTGGGGCAACAGTATCAGCGACATCTCACCACTCGCGGGGCTGACTACTCTGGTGGGGCTTGACATTGGACAAAACAATATCAGTGATATCTCGGTTGTAGCTGGTCTCACAAACTTGCAGTGGCTTTTCATTTATGACCTGAACATAAGTGATATCTCACTTTTGGCTGGTCTTACTAACCTGGAGAGGCTTGACCTTGAGGGCAATAATATCAGCGATATTTCACCCTTGGTGGCAAACAGTGGGCTTTCGGCGGGGGATACTGTGAATTTGATCGGTAATCCCCTAAGTGACACATCAGTGGATGTTTATATCCCTCAGCTTGAAGAAAGAGGAGTCATTATAGTATATTAGAATGGGTTGCAAATTGCGCTGGATTTCTTATATGAGACAAGAGAAGATGAGATAAGCACTTAGCTGTTTAGCCAGTAGCCCCGGATTTCTACTAGACTTAAATAAAACTTATGTAACCAGGATAAGCAAAAATGAATAAACGAATAGCTATTCCGATTATTAGTGTTCTAACAGTTGCGGCTATAGTGCTATGTGTTTTCTATTTTCAAGAGACTAGTAGACTAAATGATACTCAGGATGAAATAGTTGGTTTAGAAGAGAACATTTCAGCTTTAGAAACTGAACTACTTGAGTTGCACGCAGAAACTGCAGCATTAACACTAGCAGTCTTCTTGCCGGACGCGAATCTTAGAACTGCTATTCGTAAAGCCCTAAATAATCCCCAAGGTACGATTCACACTTACCAACTTGAAGCAATCGCCGTATTGGAAGCTTCACAGATGGGAATCTCGGACGTTACCGGGCTGGAATATTGCATAAGCCTGCACCTGATTGACCTTGAGGGCAATAATATCAGTGACCTCGCACCTCTGGTGGCAAATCGTGGGCTTGCGCAAGGGGATTTTGTTGATTTGAGGGATAATCCTTTAAACAACGCTTCAGTGGAGCTCTACATTCCTCAGCTTAAGCAAAGAGGGGTTGTTGTAGAATATTGAGATCAACTCGTTTATATGCTGGGCTTAATCTATGAGCTAAAATTTGATAATTAGTCAGCAATCCTTGACTTCTACTGGGTTGGGTAAGCATCTCTATAGCCAGGACGAACAAAAATGAATAAATGGATATTCATTTCGATTTCTATAGTTCTAGCAGTTGTGATTGTTGGTGTCGGAGTTCTTTATGCCCAGGAGACTGGCAAGCTAAAAGATACTCAGCCCGAAATAGTTACCTTGGAGTGGAATGTTTCGACTCTAGAAACTGAATTAGCTGAGTTGGAAGCAGGAATCTCAATTCTGGAAACAGACTTAGCGGCGGAGATAGGGTCCACTAAAGTGTATATGATGAGTGAGCTCCTATTTGGCAAGGCTGTATTCCCTGAAATCGTTACCGTGCCGGTGGGAGGCACGGTCACTTGGACTAACCTAAGCTTTGAGCATCATGCCGCTGTCAGTTATCCCGACATCGCTTTACCTCCGCTATTTTATAGTGGTCTCATAGCGCCTGGTGAATCTTTCAGCTTCACTTTTACCCAGCCGGGTATTTATTACTATAACTGCTGGGAAGAAGACTGCGGCTTGCATCCCTATAGGGGGGGACAGGTTATTGTAGGATAGCCAGTGGTTGTTATGCTAAGGATAGGATTGACTTTGTGACTGGTTCTAATTCCTTTTCACTTATGGTAGCGAACATCGGGTTTTCGACACTGTGATGGTTTGAAGTTAGTCATTTATATGGTAGACTTAACTTATGAGCCAAGAAAAAATAAAGACTTGGATATTTAGCCAAAGTTTTTGGCGCCTGATGGACTAGAGCAGTAGCGCCCTAGTCAGGAGGAACAGAAATGCATAAACGGATAGCCATTCCAATCATGAGTGTGCTACTAGTCGCGGCTTTAGTACTCTGGCTTTTCTATGAGAATGAATCCTATGAACTAAAGGGCGCTCAGGTTAAAATAGATAGCCAGGGAGCGGAAGTTTCCACTCTAGAAAAAGAACTGAGTGACTCAAAAGCAATAGTCTCGACATTGGAAGAGACAAAAACTGTTCTGGAAGCCGACCTGGCATTAGCAGAAGGAGAAATCTTAACTCTGGAAGCGAAAGGACTAGCTCTGGAAGGTAATATAGGAGTACCATCAATCACCTTCCCTGACCCAAAACTTGAAGCTGCCTTTCGTGATACTTTGAACAGACCCGAGGGGCCAATTTATGTAGCTGATCTTGAAGCCCTCACCACATTTGAGGATGATCCAGAAGAGCCGAGAGGCATCTCAGACCTCACCGGCCTGGAATATTGTGTAAACCTAGTGGGGCTTAATCTTGGGCTCAATAAAATCACCGACATCTCAGCCTTAGCCAGTCTTACTAAGCTGGAGTGGATTGATCTGTGGGCCAATGAGATCACCGACATCTCACCACTGGCGGGGCTTACTAACCTGAAATCAATTGTTATTACGGGTAACAATCTCACTGATATCTCACCATTAGCCGGTCTTACTAATCTGTCTCAAATTAGCCTTACGAATAACAACATCAGCGACATCTCACCATTAGCCGGTCTTACCAAACTGGAGGGGCTTTACCTTGGGCGTAACAACATCAGTGACATCTCAGCCTTAGCCGGTCTTACCAAATTGTCAGGGATTTACATTGGGAGTAATAACATCACCGACATCTCGGCCTTAGCCGGTCTTACTAAAATGGTGTCGCTTTACATTGGGAAAAACAATATCATCGATCTCTCACCGTTGGCCGATCTTACTGGCCTGTGGTGGCTTGACCTTTCGGACAACAACATTAGCGACATCTTGCCACTGTTAACAAACAGCGGGATTGCGGAAGGGGACTTTGTGGATTTGAGGGGTAACCCCTTAAACAGCACATCAGTGGATGTCTATATCCCTCAGCTTGAGGAAAAGGGGGTCACTCTGGGAGGGACCACTGTAATGTTTTGAAGTTAGCCCATGTGTATGATGGACTTAACTTGTGAGCCAAGAAAAAAATAAAGACCTGTATATTTAGCCAAAATCTTTGGCTCCTAATGGACTAGAGCAGTAGCGCTCAAGTCAGGAGGAATAAAAATGAATAAATGGATAGCCATTCCAATCATGAGTGTTCTACTAGTCGCGGCTTTAGTACTCTGGCTTTTCTATGAGAATGAATCCTATGAACTAAAGGGCGCTCAGGTTAAAATAGATAGCCAGGGAGCGGAAGTTTCCACTCTAGAAAAAGAACTGAGTGACTCAAAAGCAATAGTCTCGACATTGGAAGAGACAAAAACTGTTCTGGAAGCCGACCTGGCATTAGCAGAAGGAGAAATCTTAACTCTGGAAGCGAAAGGACTAGCTCTGGAAGGTAATATAGGAGTACCATCAATCACCTTCCCTGACCCAAAACTTGAAGCTGCCTTTCGTGAGTATCTGAACAAGCCCGAGGGGCTGATTTACGCATCTGACCTTGAAGCCCTCACCACATTTGAGGATGATCCAGAAGATCCGAGAGGTATCTCAGACCTCACCGGTCTGGAATATTGTGTAAACCTAGTGGGGCTTAATCTTGGACTCAATAAAATCACCGACATCTCAGTCTTAGCTAATCTTACTAAACTGGGGTGGATTGATCTTTGGGCCAATGAGATCACCGACATCTCACCACTGGCGGGGCTTACTGATCTGAGGTCGCTTGTCCTTGCGACCAACAACATCAGTGACCTCACACCACTGGCCGGTCTTATTAATCTAGAAACGCTTAGCATGGCGGACAATAACATCAGCGACCTCTCGCCATTAGCTGGTCTTACTAACTTGAGATCGCTTAGCCTTACGCGTAACAACATCACCGACATCTCACCATTAGCCGGTCTTACTGGCCTGTATGACATTACCATTGGGAAGAACAACATCAGCGATATCTCAGCCTTAGCTAATCTTACTAAACTGTGGTCGCTTTGGATTGGGGAAAACAATATCACCGACATCTCACCGTTGGTCGGTCTTACTGACCTGTGGTGGATTGACCTTTCGGACAACAATATCAGCGACATCTTCCCACTGGTTCAGAATAGCGGACTTGCGATGTCGGACTTTGTGGATTTGAGGGGTAATCCCTTAAGCTCCACATCAGTGGATGTCTATATCCCTCAGCTTGAGGAAAGGGGGGTCACTCTAGGGGGAACCACTGTAATGTTTTGAAGTTAGCCCATGTGTATGCTGGACTTAACTTGTGAGCCAAGAAAAAAATAAAGACCTGCATATTTAGTCAGCAGTCCATATGGCGACAAAATATGCGACAAGTCTTCTTAAGCACAGAGGACGTAGAGATTATCGGGTGGGCTGAGGTCACCGAAAAAATGTCCTTAACTATTGAAATTAGGCCTCCTGATGG
>CAJWSH010000034.1 GCA_913046255.1 uncultured Dehalococcoidales bacterium | reverse complement strand
GTTCTCTGTAGGACGATTAGCTTTTGCTTGTTCAGATTGCTTAGTTAGACGATTGTATTCAGCTTCCAAACGATGGCGAAGTATTACGTTTGTGATCACTACCTTCTCCTCCCTTTTTCTTGTCCCGTCTCAAATATTCTGCTTTCCCGATTTTTTAAACTGCAAGTAAGCTATTATACTCACATGGTGCTTAAAAGAGTAATAGTGGGTTTGGTAGATTAGGCCAGTAATACTGGCACTTGGCGGAATGGTTTATGTTGCCGCCAAGCGGTATCACTGTGCTCATGAAGGTGGCCATGATTCAAGTCTTCGGAGCTAGAGTATCTCATACCTTAAGTGTATCCCATTTTTTCTATTTTGGCAACACCTTGATTTATAGCATTTTACAAACTATCGTTCTCCGAGTTGATCTAAAGCCCGATAAACTGCTGTAAGTTACAACCTATTGACGGGAAGGAAGAGTTTTAGTATGCTTTCTAGTGATGAAATTTTCCACGTCTTTAAAAAATGCTTAGATTAATAGCCAGTGAACTCAAGGAACATGCCCCTTTTACTGTCTTCGGTGCTATTACTGGGGCTACCATCATGGTGCTTATAGTTTTGGTTGATGTCTCTTCAGAGGCTTCCCAGACTATTTTTTATGTCTTACATCCGCTCCATATTGTCTTTTCTTCCCTAGCAACTACAGCTATGTATAGAAAGCATAGCAGTCGCCGAGTCTGGGCAGTTCTCGTTGTTGGTTATTTCGGCTCCATTGGTGTAGCTACTTTAAGTGACGTCTTACTTCCCTATTTGGGAGGAACCTTGCTTGATTTAGAAATAGAATTTCATCCCCCTTTTATTCAGGAGTGGTTGCTTATAAATACGGCGGCACTTACTGGTATTGCCGTTGGTTACCTGAGGCCAGTTACCAAATTACCGCACTATGGGCATGTACTGTTGAGTACCTGGGCTTCTCTATTTTATTTCACTGCTTTCAGCGTTACTCAGTGGATTCCTCTGATTCCTTTAATTTTCCTGTTTTTATTCTTGGCTGTTTGGCTCCCGTGTTGTATCAGTGATATAGTGTTTCCTATTCTAGTCACAGGCAAGAAATTGCCTACCCACCACTGATGGTCTATAATCAGTATTGTCTTTTTTGGGGGTAACAGAATTATCGTGAATCTTTCAGTCCAGTTGGCACCCAAAAACAGGCGCGATTTGCTGTTGGCTAATCCGGTGATGATGGCCTCGGGTACCTTTGGTTATGGAACAGAATATAGCCATCCGTTTGATATACAACAACTGGGAGCTATTGTTACTAAAGGGACCACTCTTCTCCCCAGAGACGGTAATGCTCAGCCTAGATTAACAGAGACGGTTGGGGGGCTACTAAATTCCATTGGGCTGCAGAATATTGGCGCTAAAGCGTTAATTAAAGAAAAGGCGCCAATTTGGGCAGACTGGCGTTTGCCAGTCATCGTTAATATCGCTGGTGAAACAATCAGTGATTACTCCAAGCTGGCTAGCATGCTGGACATGGTGGTTGGAATCAGCGGTCTGGAAGTAAACATCAGTTGTCCTAACATAAAGGCTGGCGGTGTCGAGTTTGGCGCTGATCCTCGCTCAACGGCCACCGTGGTCGCTGCTGTCAGAGCCGCCACTTCCCTACCGTTACTGATTAAGTTGACGCCAAATACCGGCGATATAGTTGAGGTGGCTGCAGCTGCAGCTCGGGCCGGTGCTGACGGTCTATCCCTGATTAACACTCTTAAAGGCATGGCGATAGATATAAATAAACGACGACCATCACTTGGTAACATAACCGGGGGCTTATCTGGGCCAGCTATCAAGCCGGTAGCGCTATCTATGGTATATGAGGTGGCCAGTAGTGTAGATTTACCGATCGTCGGATGCGGCGGCATAACTTGTGCCAGTGATGCTATCGAGTTTATTATGGCTGGCGCCTCGGCTGTCCAAATAGGTACCGCTAGTTTTGCCAATCCCCAGGCTCCCCTTGATATTCTGGAGGGAATTGGGAAGTTTATGATAAAAGAGGGCATAGAGGATATAGCTGAGCTTATCGGTATCGCTCGGTGCTAGATTAATTAAGAGTCTGCAAATAGGTTTTCAGAGGAGTTTTTATAAATGCGCTTACTTTGTCTGGATGTTGGCTCCGGTACTCAGGATGTTCTGTTGCTGGATACTAAGCAGTCGGTGGAGAATGCAGTACAAATGGTGCTGCCATCACCTACGGTTTTAGTTGCTCAAAAAATAAAGGCAGCCACTGCCCGCGGTGACCCTATAATCCTTGTCGGTGAGACCATGGGCGGCGGACCATCGACACATGCTTTGAAACGGCATCTGGAGGCAGGTTTCAAGGTTTATGCCACGCCTGAGGCGGCCCGTTCCTTCAGCGATTATCTTGAGATGGTTGCCTCTTGGGGAGTCGAACTTGTTTCTTCTGATGAGGTCGCTTCCCTAGAGACAAACACGCTTATCAGGATGGAGGATATTAATCTTCAAGTGATAGAGAGAGCTTTGTCGTCGTGGGGCATACGATTTGCCCCTGATGTTGTCTCAGTGGCAGTATTGGATCATGGTGCTGCCCCACCTAGTGAGAGCCAGAGGTTATTCCGTTTTCGACAGCTTGAGCATTTGCTTGAACAAAGAAGCACTCTAGAGAGCTTTATCTTTACGCCAGCTGAGCTCCCCGACTATTTTACTCGAATGCAGGCTGTGGCTCGCAGTCTGGGCAAAGAAGTCCCTTTAGTTCTTATGGATACTGGGGCATCAGCGGTGTTGGGGGCATCACTGGACAGGATTGTGGCCAGTCATCGCCATCGTCTAACTGTCAATCTGGGCAACTCGCACACTCTAGCTTTTCTTCTGGACGACTCTAGAGTGCTGGGCCTTTTTGAGCACCATACCTCACGGCTTTCTCTAGCCAAGCTGGAAGAGTTACTAAAGAAACTTGTCTCCGCGGGGTTAGAGCCGAGGGAGGTTTGGGAGGATGGGGGGCATGGCAGTTTAAGCCTGGAAACAGGGAAAAACCCTTTTCTGGTGGCTACTGGGCCTCAAAGGTCACTGCTTGGCTCCTCTAACTTGAGTCCTTACTTTGCCGTTCCCTTCGGTAATATGATGCTCGCTGGCTGTTTTGGTCTGGCAAAGGCGGTTGCCATTAGATATCCTGAGTGGCGAGACGAAATTGAAGGAGCCCTGATTGTTGGGTAAGGTTTTGTTCACCTTAGAATTCTTCCACCAGCCTTTGCCCGGCAAGAAAGGCTTGTTTCAGAGCATCGGGGTGCTTGGTAATAGCCCCTTTCTTATCTACTCCGGGAAATAGCAGTTCACCGACATAGGTGACATTCAGGCTTGTAAACAAGCTCTTTACTATTGTCTGCGCTGGTCTAAACTGATTAGTTTTGCTTCGGCCGCCAACAGAAATAAATAGGCCCTGTCTCTCTCGCTCATCACCCAGCGGGGGTACTTTGAGCTTGTATTTTCTTGCCCATAGTGCCTGGCAACGGTCAATCATTGTCTTTGCTTGAGCTGTTACTCCCATAAAGTGTATCGGTGACGCCAGCACGATTCGGTCCGCTCTTTCTAGTTCCCGATAGACCATCTGCATATCATCCTGTATGCTACAGTCACCTGCCACCAGACAGTCATCGCTGTGGTCGCAAGGAGCGATATCAAGCTGGCAAAGGACGATAGTTTTAACCTTGGCTCCGCTACTTTCGGCGCCTCTTATGGCCTTAGCCAGTAATAGATCGGTGTTGCCGCCTCGCCGTGGGCTACCAGCAATACCAAGTATTCTCAATCTAATCCCCCTTTCAAACTGTTTAAAATCGCCATCTCTGCGGTTGACATTACTCGCCTCGGCTCAAGTGTATCATGGTCATACCCCAGAAGGTGGAGGACACCGTGAATTATAAGAATAGCTATCTCCTTTTTTACTGAGTGGCAGTGCTCCTCAGCCTGTTTTACTGCCTGTGGGTAGGAGATAATTACTTCACCAAGATGAACTATTCCGTCAGGTGGAATAGCAAAAGATAGCTGGTTTGCCGTAGATCCTTTATCAAGCATAGGGAAGGAGAGCACATCAGTGGGCCTATCTTTCCCTAGATAGGTTTTATTTAGCTGTCTGCTTTTCTTCTGGCTGGCAATAACCAATCCCATTTCTACACCTGGGTCAGCACGTTCAGAGGTAAGAACTTGCTCGGCGATGGCCTTAAGCCAGCTTACTTCAAGGCAGTCTTTGAGACCTTTATCAAATAAGATGCTAATTTCCATTTTGGTCGTAATAATAGCATAGCATAAGGAGAACCCTCAAACGAGGGAGCCTAAGAGGGATTTCGCTCTTCTTTTATTATTTTCTTCTCTCCTTCGTTTAAAGGATGATTTAATATAAAAAGGTGTTAAAGAAGGGCTTATGCCTCTCCTTTTAGTCTCTTCTCTTCTCTTTTGAAGGAAAAGAGGATTAGGAGGGGGGTGAGATAGTTAAAAAGATCAAATAGGTTTGAGCAAAGTGGCAGCTTGTGATATATTGAGACTATAAGGAGGGGTCGCATAGTGGCCTAGTGCGGGCGCCTGCTAAGCGCTTATCCTGGGTAACCGGGGTCGAGGGTTCGAATCCCTCCCCCTCCGCCAAGTGAAGCGATATACTCCTTGAGTAAAGTATTATTTTCAATAATCTTGGAGTTAAAGGTCATGCCTTACTATCATACTTGGACTATTGGTTGCCAGATGAATAAGGCTGAATCGGAGCGGCTGGATAGTTTCCTCAAGCAACAGAATTATCAATCTACCGCCGTTGTTGAGGAGGCTAGCCTGGTAGTGCTTAATAGCTGTGTCGTGCGTCAAAGTGCGGAAAATCGGGTCATAAGTAAGCTGAATGCTCTTAGGTCTTTAAAGAGGTCACGTCCGAACTTAACACTGGCGCTAACTGGTTGTCTGGTAAATTCTGACCTTCAGGCACTTAGAAATAAGTTTCCCTATGTCGACTACTTCTTTAAACCCGGGGAGACTCCGCAGTGGCTTACAGGAGCAGCCCAACTACCTAAAGTTCTACCTTACAAGCCGTCACCTAGCACCTTTGTCCCCATAATTCAGGGCTGCAATAACTTCTGCTCCTATTGTATTGTCCCCCACCGCCGTGGTCGGGAAAAGAGCCGAGCGATTGCCGAAGTACTGAGCGAAGTGAAAGAACTGGTCCGTCGAGGAGTAAAAGAGGTTATTTTACTGGGGCAAAATGTGGATTCATATGGTCATGACTTGGTCGGCAAGCCCGATCTTGCCGACCTGCTTGGCGAATTAAACGCTATGTCTGGTATAGCCCGGATACGTTTTTTAACCAGTCATCCTAAGGACATGAGTTCAAAGCTTATTGAGGCGATAGCCAATTTAGGAAAGGTTTGTAAACAAATAAGTCTGCCGGTTCAATCAGGTGATAATGATATTCTAGAGGCAATGAGACGGGGCTATACCGTAGAGTATTACCATCAGCTTGTCTTAGAAATACGAAGCCGAATACCAGCAGTAGCCCTTTCTACCGATGTTATCGTTGGATTTCCAGGAGAAAGCGAAACACAGTTTCAGAGAACGGCAAACTTACTCCGTGAACTCAAGTTTGATACTGTTCATGTGGCTGCTTACTCACCCAGAACGGGCACGCTGGCTACTAGAGAGTTTAAGGACAATATTCCGTCTGATGAGAAAAAAAAGCGCTTGCATATTATTGAACAGCTTCAAGAAAAAATCGCCACCCAAATTAATGCTGAGTTTCTGGGCAAGGTGGTTCTTATCTTGGTGGAGGAGATTAAAAAGGGCAAGTGGCAGGGTAGGACTCAGGATGGTAAACTGGTCTTCTTCGGTGATAATGGTGACTACCTCGGGCAACTGGTAGAAATCAAGATTACGAAGACAAGCCCTTGGGCACTTCAGGGTAAAGTTGAACTTAATACGATAAACTAAAATAAGGAGAAGAAAATGAGGAGAAATATAGTTTCAATCTTGGGGGCAGTTGTGGCCTTGTCGGCAAGTGTTGTATTTATTGGCAGTTGTGCGGTTCCGGCAGAAGGAGCCGAGGGAGGATCCAACTGGACATTGATTATCTTTCTAGGGCTAATGTTTGTCATGTTCTATTTTCTCATGATTAGACCGCAACGCAAAAGGCAGAAGGAACACCAGCAGTTGATGGCGGAATTGAAAAGAGGCGATAGGGTAGTTACTGCCGGCGGCATCTTCGGAGTGATTGAAAGTTTAAGCGAAGATAGTATCATTATAAAAGTAGAATCGGGGGCGACAATGAGGGTAGCTAGAGGTAGCGTTGCCTTAAAACAAGAGTAGTAGGCATTGTTAATCTTGCCTCTCTTACCTTTTCCTCTTAAGAGAAAAGCAGGGGGAGGGGAGTTATTCTTGAGGGGCGAAGCCCTTCAAGATACCCTTGGTAAACGACTTTACCAATAGACAAAATGTTATTAAGGGCAATTATTGAAGAACTTTAATTAAGTAGTACTCTAATGAGCTATTATGACTGCATTATAGTTGGCAGTGGTATTGCCGGACTTTATACTGCTCTGCTGGCCAAAGAACAGGGGAGTGTCCTTCTTGTTACTAAAGGTAAAATTGACGATTGTAATACCAAGTTTGCTCAGGGTGGCATTGCTGCCGCTATCGGTACAAATGATTCACCTGAGCTCCACTTTCAGGATACTATAGCCACCGGCAGTGGTTTGTGTGACGAAGAGGTAGTACGTATCATGGTAGACGAAGCCGCCGGTCGTATTGCTGACCTAGTCAATCTTGGACTGCCATTTGATACCCTTGATGGTGAGGTTGCCCTTGCTTTGGAGTCAGCTCACAGCGTACCCCGTATTCTTCACGCTGGAGGTGATGCCACTGGTAAACATATAGAGGTAACATTAAGCAATCGGGTGTGCTCAAGCGGAATAGAGGTGCTTGAGGGCTATCTGGCAACCAAGATTTTGGTAGAGCAGGGTGAGGTCAGAGGAGTAAAGGCCCTTGATTGCCATACTGGCTCTTCTAGGGATTTTGAGTGTCGCTATTTGATATTGGCTACCGGTGGTGCTGGGCAGTTATTTAAGCTAACCACTAATTCTGAAATAGCTACTGGTGATGGTGTCGCTCTGGCCTTTAGAGCCGGCGCCGAGGTAGTTGGCATGGAGTTTTTCCAGTTCCATCCTACTGTCCTGTGCCTACCAGGGGTAATACCCTTTCTCATTTCAGAAGTGGTTAGGGGAGAGGGGGGGATACTGCGCAACGCGGCCGGCAAACGCTTTATGTCTGAGTATGCGCCACAAGCTGAGCTGGCACCGCGCGATGTGATGGCACGAAGTATAGCCTGTGAGATGGAGAGGACGGGTGAGAATCATGTTTTTCTTGATGCTACTCATCTGCCATCTAATGTTATCACTACTCGCTTTCCACAGATATATCGCTTCTGCCTTAAGCACGGTCTGGATATTACCAACGAACTTATACCAGTGGCGTCGGCAGCCCACTATATGATAGGCGGTGTTAAGGTAAATAGCTGGGGAGAAACTAACTTGGCTGGGCTGTTTGCTGCCGGAGAAGTTGCCAATACCGGAGTCCATGGGGCAAACCGGCTGGCTTCGAATTCACTTCTTGAGGTGCTGGTATTTAGTAAAAGAATCATTGAAAAAATGCAAAAGATGGATAAACCGACGGCTGGCAGTCAGAGAGTGGAGATTTATCACTCACTTAAGCAGAGACAGCCTACCTGGGCGGTAACGCCACCCAACCTTTCGGCTCTTCAGCAGCTCCTCTGGGACGAAGCAGGTATAATCCGCAGCGAAGAAGGTCTAGCTAGGGCAGCTGATACTCTGGCTATTTGGCAGAGGTCTCTCTCCTTACCTATTGATCGCCCATCGCATGAGCTTAGTAATCTGATCTTGATTGGGCGTCTCCTAATTGAGGCAGCACTTCTCAGGCAAGAGAGTCGTGGAACTCATTTTCGCTCTGACTTTTCCCGGAGTTTGCCTGAATGGCGGAGGCATATTGTCTTTACTGCGGAATAGTGGAACCTGTTGTGGCATAAATTCTTAATAAGTAGTACCCCAAGATTGTTTGTCAGGAACTTCCTTTTTTGGAAAGATTAGTCTGATGGAGTGCCTAAGAGGGGCGAAATTCCTCTCTAATAAATCGTTTTATCACTCTCCTTTTAAAGGAGAAGGGAATACAGGAGGCGAGGTTGATCAATAAAATAAAGCTGTCTAAAGGGGTTGATAATGTTATTAATATTGCTCTCGCTGAGGACATAAGCCGTGGCGATATAACCAGTGAAATATTAATACCACCTGAGCTTATAGCAAAAGCACATATACTGGCTAAAGAAAAAGGTGTGCTAGCCGGTGGTGATGTAATCAGGTTTGCATTTCTCAAAGTTGATCCGGAACTTGTGGTAGAACTACTTATTCAAGATGGACAAATGATAAAGCCGGGAGACATAGTTGCTGCTATTACTGGTAGCGCCTCCGGTATTCTAAAAACAGAGCGGGTTGCCCTTAATTTCTTGAGCCATTTAAGTGGTGTTGCGTCTTTAGCAGCCAGATATGTCGCTCAAGCACAAGGTCTTGGTGTTACTATCACCGATACCCGCAAGACATTGCCCGGTCTCAGAGCGTTGGAGAAATATGCTGTTCTTATGGGTG
>CAJWSH010000033.1 GCA_913046255.1 uncultured Dehalococcoidales bacterium | reverse complement strand
ACTTTTTTAACCTGACTACTGATATTAATACTAGGCAGATTTATAAGACGAGTCGACTGGTGAGTGAGTTGAGCGGTTTTTCGGTTCAACCCAACAAAGCGATTGTCGGCGCCAATGCCTTCCGTCACGAGTCGGGGATACACCAGGACGGTGTCATCAAGATGGCCAAAACCTATGAAATAATGGACCCCAGAACAGCAGGTATACCGGCCAGTAGCCTAGTGTTGGGTAAGCTTAGTGGACGTCACGCCTTTAAAGAGCGTCTGGCCGAGATGGGTTATAGCCTGAATGACGAAGATTTAAATCGTGCTTTTAAAGCTTTTAAGGAGTTGGCCGACAAGAAAAAGAAAGTTGCTGACAGGGATATTGAATCTCTGGTTGCCCAGGAGCTACGTAGTGTTTCTGAGGTCTATCGTATTGACCGCATACAGGTAACCTGTGGCGATAGAGGTATTCCTACCGCTGCTGTCAGGCTTATTGGTCCTGATGGTAAAATTTTAGAGGATGCTGCCCTTGGAACTGGACCTGTGGACGCCGTCTGTAAAGCTATCAACAGGTTGGTAGATGTAGCTAATACTCTTACTGAGTTTAGTGTAAAATCTGTCACCGAAGGTGTTGATGCCATTGGCGAAGTGCTGATTAGAATAGAAAGTGAGGGTGTAACTTATACCGGTCGTGGTGCCGATACTGATATTATTTTTGCCAGTGCCAAGGCTTATGTGAATGCCTTAAACAGGCTGCTATCGGCAAAGGAAGTGGCTGGTTGACTACACAGTTGGGGGTGCCAAAATTCCAGTTGAGTTAGAAATGAGCCTTCGTATCCTGTTGGCGGCAGCACTCGGTGCCATTGTTGGTTATGAGAGAAGGAGAGCCGATAAACCGGTAGGGCTAAGAACTCTTATCCTTATCTCCACTGGTGCCGCTCTTTTTACTGTGGCTTCCGTCTATGCCTTTGACGGCGGCGACCCAACTCGAGTGGCTGCTGGTGTAGTGGCCGGCATTGGTTTTCTTGGCGCTGGCGTTATCCTACGTCGGCGGACAGGTGGTATTGAGGGGATAACTACGGCGTCAGTTATATGGGTAGTAGCTGCTATTGGACTGGCGACAGGCGCTGGTCTCTATCTGATAGCGACAGTTACTACTGTGGTAGTAATGCTGGTCTTGCTTTTGCTCCGTCACGATTAGGAAACCTAGCCTTAACGATAAACTTTCCGGTAACTACTAAGTTTGGGAGCACTATATTGACTTTAATTGAGAAGATACTAGCGGCACATGCCGGTAAAAAGAAAGTCAGTCCGGGTGAGTTTGTAAATGTCGGGGTTGATCTGGTTTTGGCCAATGATATTACTGCCCCGATTGCTATAAGGGAGTTTGAGCGAATCGGGTCGAAAGGGGTCTTCTCTCCACACAAAGTGGTGATGGTGCCCGACCACTTCGTGCCCAATAAAGATATCTCTTCTGCTGAACAGGCTAATCTTGTGCGGCAGTTCTGTGATCGGCAGGGGATTTTATATTTTGAAGTTGGGCGGATGGGGATCGAACATGTTCTTCTTCCCGAACAGGGGTTGGTGTTGCCCGGCGATGTGGTTATCGGAGCTGACTCCCATACCTGTACCTATGGTGCTTTGGGTGCTTTTGCCACTGGTATGGGCTCAACCGATATTGCCGCTGCCATGGCTACCGGTGATATCTGGATGAAGGTACCGTCTACTATTAAGTTCATCTATCATGGCAGCCTAGGAAAATGGGTGAGGAGCAAGGACTTAATCCTACATACTATCGGTGCTATTGGTGTCGATGGCGCTCTGTATTCGGCAATGGAGTTTACTGGCGATGCTGTAGATGCTCTGTCTATGGATGGGCGCTTTACCATGGCTAATATGGCTATTGAAGCCGGGGCTAAAGCCGGCATTTTTCGGGTGGACAATGAGACTTTAGATTATATACAGTCACGAGCCAAACGTCCTTATGACGTTTATGAACCGGATAGTAACGCCCAATACTCAAAAGTTATTGAATATGATATTTCGACTATTGAGCCTCAGGTTGCTCGGCCTCATTCGCCGGCTAATGTTGTACCTATTAGCCAGATAGGCAAGATAAAGATTGATCAGGCAGTAATCGGTAGCTGCACCAATGGTCGCCTGGAAGACCTTGCCCTTGCTGCTGAAATACTAAAAGGTAGGCATGTGCATCCTAGGGTGCGCTGTATTATTATTCCTGGTTCGCAGCAGGTATACCTTGATTCTTTGAGAGATGGCTTAATAGAGGCCTTTGTAAGGGCTGGTGCGATAGTCAGCACTCCCACCTGTGGCCCCTGCCTTGGTGGCCATATGGGGGTCTTGGCGGCTGGTGAGCGTGCTATCTCCACCACTAATCGCAATTTCATCGGCCGCATGGGTAGTTCCAAATCAGAGGTCTATCTGGCTAATCCGGCTGTTGCTGCTGCTAGTGCCGTAGCTGGCAAAATCACTAGCCCTGAGGATGTCATAAATTAAGGCAAAAAGCCGCCTAAAATTAATGATTTTGAGAAAGTGTTGGTGGAGGCGTGAAGAATCAGTGTTTTAACGATAATAGAGACTTACTCAAGTGCGACTTAATTTGTCGTATTGTCCAAGCTGGTTTATGTTAACTATTTTACGTTTATTCCGATGCTGATAGAACACGATACCATTAGGTAGGGTGAGGTGGCGGATGGAGATGAGGCAAAAGCCGAAACTGAAAACAAAGAATTGATGAGTTTCTTAGATGAATATGAAAGAGAGGTAGGCGGGATATTAAACAGTGCAAGCTTAAATCTAGCTACTTAATATTGTGTGTTCAGGAGATTCTCAGATGTTAAAAGGTAGAGTTCATAGATATGGTGCCAATGTTGACACTGATGCCATTATCCCAGCGCGATATCTTAATGTCTCTGAGCCGACAGAACTGGCAAAGCATTGCATGGATGGTATAGACCTTGAGTTTGTTAAGAAGGTTAAGCCGGGGGATATAATTATGGCGACAACTAACTTTGGCTGCGGCTCATCCAGGGAGCACGCTCCACTGGCTATTAAAGCATCCGGAATCTCCTGTATAATAGTTAGGAGCTTTGCTCGCATCTTCTTTAGAAATGCCATAAATATAGGCCTGCCATTGCTGGAATGCGATGAAGCGGTAGACAATACCAAAGCTGGTGATACTGTTGAGGTCGATTTATCAAGTGGCAGGATAAAGAATCTGACCAATGCCAAGATATTTACTGCCAAGCCCTACCCAGATTTTATGGCTGGGCTTATCTCCGTCGGTGGTCTTATTGAATATACCAAAAAAAGGCTAAAAGGTAGGGAAAACTCAAGTGAAGTTTAGTATAGCGGTTTTACCCGGTGACGGTATTGGTCCTGATGTTATCACTGAGGCGCTTAAGGTGTTACGGGTGGTGGCTAAGATGTCCGGGCATGATGTCGACTTTCGTTTTGGGCTGGTGGGTGGTATAGCCATTAGCCAGTACGGGACAGCCCTTTCCCTCGAAACCCTCAAGATGTGCCAGGAGAGTGATGCCGTGCTTCTGGGTGCTGTCGGCCATCCTCAATATGACGACCCACAGGCAGAGGTTCACCCCGAAGACGGTCTTTTGGCGTTAAGGAAAGGACTGGGACTTTTTGCCAATCTGCGTCCGGTGAAGGTCTATCCGGTACTGGTTGATAACACTAATTTTAAGCCGGAAGTTGTAGCGGGAGCAGAATTCGTATTTGTGCGGGAGCTTACCGGCGGGCTTTACTTTGGTCGCCCTAAAAAGCAGTGGCGGACGTCTCGCGGTCGGCAGGCCGTTGACTCAATGCTCTACTCAGAGCAGGAAATTGAGCGTATTGTCAGAGTTGGCTTTGAGATAGCACAAGGTCGGGGTAAAAAACTGATTTCAGTAGATAAAGCTAATGTTCTTGAGTCGTCCCGATTATGGCGGCAGATAGTCATAGAGATTAGCCAAGAATACCCTGATATTGAGCTGGAGCACATGCTGGTTGATGCCTGTGCTATGAGTATTATTCAAAACCCTGGATACCTTGACGTGCTGGTTACTGAAAATACTTTTGGTGATATTCTATCTGATGAGGCATCAATGCTGGCCGGTTCAATGGGGATGCTACCTTCAGCCAGTCTGGCCGGTGTGCCCAAAGAGGGAATAAAAATATTTGGCATGTATGAGCCTATTCATGGCAGTGCTCCTAGTCTTACTGGGCTGGATATAGCCAATCCTATTGCTACCATCACGAGTATGGCTATGATGCTGCGCTACTCCTTGGGCCTGACAAAAGAGGCCGAGGCGGTTGAGGCGGCGGTTGAGGCGGTATTGGATGATGGTTATTGTACCCATGATATAATGGGAGAAGGTAAAATAAAAGTTGGCACCGGGAAGATGGGCGACTTAATCGTTTCCAAGGTGGGAGGTTAGAAATTGACGCAAGTTCAGCTTTATGATACCACACTTCGGGATGGGGCACAGCGAGAAGGTATTTCCTTCTCGGTGGTTGATAAGCTAAATATTGCTCGCAAACTTGATGAGCTGGGCATCCACTTTATAGAAGGTGGCTGGCCTGGTTCCAATCCTAAGGATGTTCAGTTCTTTGATAAGGCTAAGAGATTGAATCTTGCTCAGGCAAAGTTGGTTGCTTTCAGTAGTACTCGGCGGCCTGGAACGGTGGTAGAAACAGATGCTAACCTTCAAGCCATGGCTAATGCCGGGGTAGAGGTAGTTACTATTGTTGGTAAAAGTTCGGAATTACAAGTGACTCAGGTACTGGAGACAACTCTGAATGAAAACTTGAGTATGGTCTCCGACTCAATAGAGTATCTTAAGGCAAAGGGATTAACTGTGTTCTTTGACGCCGAGCACTTTTTTGACGGCTTTAAGATTAATCCAGAGTATGCCCTTAAAGTTTTAGAAGTGGCGACTAAGGCCGGAGCTGATTGCCTGGTGCTGTGCGATACCAACGGCGGCTGTCTGCCCAGTGAGATAAAAACTGCAATTTTAGAGGCCAGAGGTGTGACTGATACTCCTCTGGGCATCCATACTCACAATGATACTGAAATGGCGGTAGCTGGTACCCTGGCGGCAGTAAGTGCCGGTGTCGTTCAAGTTCAGGGCACTGTTAATGGTTATGGCGAGCGCTGCGGCAATGCCAATTTATGCTCCATTATCCCGGCGCTAAAATTGAAGATGGGTATTGACTGTATTACCGATACGCAGCTGGCTAAACTTACTGAGGTATCACACTATATCAGTGAAGCGGCTAACCTTACTCCGGATGCCTTTCTGCCCTATGTCGGTTCCAGTGCCTTTGCTCACAAAGCTGGACTCCATGTCTCCGGTTTGAGCAAGTGGGCGGGCAGTTACCAGCATATAGACCCGGTCCGGGTGGGAAATAAGTCAAAGATGCTAGTATCTGAGCTATCGGGTAAGGTGAACATCACCCAGCGGGCTAAGGCGATAGGTGTTGATTTGCCGGTGCAGGGTGTAGAGGTTCAGGAGTTACTCAAAAAGGTTAAGTTATTGGAGAGCTGGGGCTTTCAATATGAAAATGCCGAAGCCTCTTTTGACCTGTTGGTTCACCGTGCCCAACCGGGTTATCAGCCGCCTTTTGAGCTAGTTGATTTTATGGTGGTGATTGAGAAAAGGCGACGTCCGCCCGTCCAGGGGAGTGCCGAAGAGACGCTGGCTGAGGCGGTGGTGAAGGTAAGAGTGAGTGGCGAAGTGATACACACTGCCGCTGAAGGTAACGGACCGGTTAATGCTCTAGATGAGGCGCTACGTAAGGCGCTACTCCAGTTTTATCCCAGCCTATCTGTTGTCAAGTTGGTTGATTATAAGGTCCGTATCCTTGAGGAGAGCACCGGTACCGAATCTCAGGTTCGGGTGCTTATTGAGTCAGGCGATGGGGTTACTGAGTGGCGGACGGTGGGTAGTTCAGCCAATATCATTGAGGCTAGCTGGCTGGCTCTGGCTGATAGTTTGGAGTACTGGCTGGTAAAAAATAAGCCAATGAATTCTTAAAAGCATGACTTCATTTTAAGCTTTTAGATAAATACAAGTGGGGTTACAGAAAGGAATAAATGCACTTCGATGACGAGAGGCTTGAGGATGTTATTAGGCATACCGAGATATTAAGATTACCCAAACAGACTCTGGCTACATTTGGCATAACCAATATAGGCTATTATCTAGTTACGGAGCCGGTCTATTCCGAGCCGGAAAAGGATGTCCCCGAAACTGTAATTAGAGAAGGTAGAGTAATTACCGAGAGGCCGAGAATAGTGACCCCTCATTATCTTTCCCAGTTTGAGGGGTTTAGCTTGGATGCCCAGAGATACTTTAATATGCTCCTTAAAAAATATGGACCTAATGCACCCGGCCTGTTTTACAGCTATCGGAATGAGCCTAAAGGACTTACTATTGTAGCTGGTGACATTCCGACAGTGGTAGATAAGATAAACGCCGAGATTGACAAACGTGGTGATCCACTGGTCACTATTATTAAGGGCGAGGATGAGTTTTGGGATGTATCGCTACTAAAGTTTATCTATGAAATGACTAGGAACTCTATGAATAATAACCTTTTACAACTTCAGTCTAGGGGACTTCTGGATGTAGATACCGGTGGTGTTCCACTTGATGCTAAGTTAAGAATTGAGGAGCTTCTTGGAGAGGTCTCAAAAGGGAAAATCGAGCCCAGCGAATTAAAGGATGAGCTTGACCGTTGGGGTCTCTTTGAGGAATACCAGGACAGACTTTTTGCTGTTCTTCGGAAGAGGCACTAGAAGCCATTCTTCCAATCAAAGCACGTTCTCAACCCTATGCCAATAGATAAAGAGAGCTCTCGTATGTCCTTATTGGTAAATTTAAGCATAAAATATAAAATTATTGAATAATATTACGGGTTTATTTATAATGTTATTAGTTTTTAATTATAGCGTGTCATGAAAATTTCAGTTATTGAGGCTAGAGATCTGCCTGAAGCGTGGTTTTTGTGTTTGCGTAAAACCTTGGCTTTGGGCTGTGAGTATAAAATTGAGCGGGGAAGCTATAGCGGGCAGCACCGCAAAGAGCTTGATTTTGTTGTCCTTAAGGTGAGAAACTCGGGAGCAAGACCGTTAACCCCAGATGTGCCTCAAGGAGTGCCGGCACCAACTACTATGGAGTATGTAGAGAACTACCTTCCTTACCTTATGACGGCACACAGGGCTGAGGGAGAGCAGTATACTTACGGCCAGTATCTGGAGAACCAGATAGCTGAAATAATCAAAATGTACAAAGAAGACGGCTATAATACCAACCAGGCTTTTATGGCAGTCGGCGACAGTCACTCTATATTTCTTGATGATCCTCCATGTCTGCGGGGGATAGACACTAGAATCAGTGGTGGTAAGATCCACTTTATTGTCTATTTCCGGTCGTGGGACCTGTGGGCTGGTTTTCCTTCCAATCTAGCCGCAATACAGCTTTTAAAGGAGTACATGGCTTCGGAGATTGGAGTCGATGATGGTGAACTCATTGCCTTAAGCAAGGGGTTGCATCTTTATGAATACGCTTGGGAATTAGCCAAAATGGCGGCCGGGCTAAGTCAAGAGATAAGGACTTAATATGAACTTATCTAGTCGGATCTGGATTGCCAGCGGGATAGCACTGGCTCTCATGATCGCTGGTTTTTTGATACTGCCACAGGCACTAGTTACTAACGCAGCTCCACCCCCATTACAATGCCTAACCTCGGGTTGTCACAATAATAAGGTACTGGAGTTGCATGATATATTCGGTTCGGGAGTTGAATCCTGCTGGGCCTGTCATGACAACACATACACAGATGTTGACACGATAGCGATGTCGCATTTGCCTAGGGTAAAGCTACGCCTTTTTGATGGAACCACTCTGCCCACAAAAAATTCTAATCCACTTTGCGGTCAGTGTCATCAAGGGGTCTATGATGCCTGGGAGGAAAGAGCCCCTGAAATTCCCAATACTGTTGGTATTGCAAAGTGTACTGATTGTCACGACCCACACCAACTACAACTTCGTCATGATATAACCGAACCCCACCCACTGGCTACGCCGACACCGTCACAGACACCACCGCCTCCTTATGCCGGGTTGGAAAACCCGTTTTCTTGGGATGATGCCTCAGCACAGGAAGCCGGCGAGGCAATATTTCTCAAATCTTGTGCTGCCTGTCATATTATCACGGATGAAGTGGAAGAAGTCCTGGGTCCTGACTTTAGCTCTGTTAATTACCGCCAGATCCTAGAAGAAAGAGCCGACTTTTATTTCTGGACAGTAAGCGAGGGCAGCCTGATTAACGCCATGCCGTCTTGGGAGGCTTCTCTATCCGAAGAGGAACGATGGCAAACCCTGATCTATATCTGGTCTTTAGGAAGCGAAGTGTCAACGCCGACACCGACTCCGGTACCAACACCAACACCGACTCCGGCACTAACACCAACGCCAACACCAACGCCGGTACCAACACCAACACCAACACCAACACCAACACCAACGCCGGTACCAACACCAACACCACCGCCTCCTTATGCCGGGTTGGAAAACCCATTTTCTTGGGATGATGCCTCAGCGCAAGGAGCGGGTGAGGCAATATTTCAAGAATCTTGTGCTGCCTGTCATATTATCACGGATGAAGTGGAAGAAGTCCTGGGTCC
>CAJWSH010000032.1 GCA_913046255.1 uncultured Dehalococcoidales bacterium | reverse complement strand
ATCTCACAGCTGTAGAAGGCGATGTCACTACTCTGGAGGGGAATCTCACAGCTGTAGAAGGCGATGTCACTACTCTGGAGGGGAATCTCACAGCTGTGGAAGGCGATGTCACTACTCTGGAGGATGATATCTCTGCTCTGGAGGCTCATGACCGTGCCGTGATGGATGTGGTGACAATGGTAGAGCCATCTGTAGTCAGGATTGAGACTCCACACGGGACTGGTTCTGGTGTGATAATTACCAATACTGGATGGGTGCTAACCAATGCCCATGTATTACAACACGCCAATTCAATTGACATCACACTTGCTAACGGCATGACATTTAATGGCATTATGCCACATATTGAACATGACTTTTTGGACCTGGCAATGGTAAAGATTGACTCTAAGCGCACTGACTTCCATGAAGCTATGCTAGGCTCGTCAGCGGACATCACTGTTGGTGAGGAAGTAGTGGCAATGGGACATCCACTCGGACTTTCGGGGCAAGCCACATTTACAACGGGCATAGTATCAGCCGTCCGGATTCTAGACGATGAATGGATTCAGACTGACGCGGCGATAAATGGGGGTAATAGCGGTGGTCCTCTGGTGAACCTTAAGGGCAAAGTTATAGGAATAAATACATGGAGTGCCCTTGAGGTACAGGAATTTTTGGAGGAGTTAACCATAACAAGTGAAGGCCTCCATTTTGCTGTACCCACTGATGACGCTAAGCTTTTCATTCAAGACACAATAGAGTGATAAGATTTTGATACTGTAGATGAGGTTTCGTTAGTGATGTTAAATAAAATTTATGTAGGAGAAGGCTAAAAATGAGCAAACTGAATAAATGGGTGGTCATTCCAATTATTGGTGTTCTGATAGTTGGGCTTCTAGCTATCGAGTTCTTGTATCTACAGGAAGCTGATAAATTAAAGACCGCTCAGTCAGAAATAGCTGCCTTAGAAGAGAATGTTTCCACTCTAGAAGATGATATTTCCATCCTGACAGGCAATGTTTCTACTCTGCAAGGGGATATCTCGGCTGTGGAAGGATATGTTTCTACACTACAAGGCGGTGTCTCCACTTTAGAGGGGGATGTTTCTATTTTGAAAGGGGGTGTCTCTGTTCTAGAGGATAATATTCCCACTCTAGAAACCGAACTGGTGGGAGCAGATACTAATTCTTTACTAGAAGTCGTAACCATGCTGGAACCATCTGTGGTCAGGATTGAGACCGACATTGCTGTGGGGTCTGGGGTGATAATTACTAACACTGGCTGGATACTGACTAACGCCCATGTATTACAGGGCGCCCGCACAATGGAAGTTATACTGATGAATGGCACAACATACACGGCTACTGTTATAGCCAGCGATGCGGGCAGAGATTTGGCAATAGTTGAGGTTATTTCTAACCGCACCGATTTTCCTGAAGCTGTATTAGGCTTGTCAACGAATATAACCGTCGGCGAGGGAGTGGTGGCCATAGGCTACCCACTTTGGCCAGAGCTTGAAGGCCAGGCTACATTTACAAAGGGCATAGTTTCAGCCATTCGGAACATAGATCTCTATACTGGTATATCCACTAAGTATATTCAAACTGACACCGCTATAAATCTGGGGAACAGCGGCGGCCCGTTGGTCAACCTTACGGGTGAAGTTATTGGTATTAATACCTGGACAATACGGTTATATGACGGTGAAATATGGGAAGGCCTTGGTTTTGCTATTCCCATTGATGACGCTAAGCTCTTCATTCAAGATACAATAGGGTGACAGGATTTTGATGCTGTAGATAGTGTCGCAGTTATTAGATTGGTGAAGATGGGCAGATAGAATGTGAGTAGCAACTTTTGGGGGGAAGCTAATGAAAGGTTGGACTCTTTATAAAGATTTATCCGCTAGCCTGAAGCCAGAAGTATATGAGGTGAATCGTTTTATAGAAGAGGCAAGTGAAAACGGTATAGAAGTACAGGAATTTAAACCAGAGCAGTTTGATTTAATTGTTACTAAAGAAGATAGGAAGGGTATATTAATTGATGGAGAAACGGCTACGCTACCAGACTTTCTACTTCCCAGAATGGGTGCCAACACAACATACTTTGCTTTAGCAGTTATTCGCCACCTAGAAAGACTGGGGGTTCACTCTTTTAACTCATCTCAGAGCATAGATACAGTCAAGGATAAACTATTTACACAGCAAATCCTAGCGGAAAATAATCTTCCAGTTCCCAACACAATGATGGTGAAATTTCCTGTTAATGTAGATTTGGTGGAGAGCCATTTAGGCTTTCCGGTTGTTGTTAAAACCCTTTCTGGTTCACAGGGCATCGGTGTTTTTTTGATTGACTCCAAGTCCAATTTTGAGGATTTGATGCAACTAATTGAAGAAACTAATAGCAAAGCAAATATTATCTTGCAAGAGTGTATTTCATCCAGCAGAGGAAGAGATTTGCGGGTAATTACTATCGGTGGTCGTGTAGTAGCTTGCATGGAGAGAAAAGCAAGAAGGGGCAAATTCAGGGCAAGTTATTCAAGAGGGGGATCAGTCAAACAATTCGATGTAACACCTGAAATTGAATGGTTAGCTACGGAAACATCACGTATTCTCGGTTTAGATATTGCCGGAATTGACCTGCTATTTGATGGTGGTCATTTTAAGGTGTGTGAGGCCAATTCAGCTCCTGGTTTTGAAGGGCTGGAAAAATGCTGTAACGTTAATATTCCACAGAGAATATATGATTTTATCAGACTCCGTTTAGACATGCTTAAATAAGTTTAAGTTGCTTGTAATGATTAAGCAAAATGTTAGCCAGCTATTAAGTGAACTGCCCGATGGCGTTCAGCTGGTAGCTGCTGCTAAGACAAGGACACCAGCTGAGGTTTGTACAATAGTTTCTGCCGGTGTAAAAATTATCGGGGAAAACTATATCCAGGAAGCCGAGAGAGCCTACGAGGTAGTAGGCAGTAACGCCAAATGGCATTTTATCGGGCACCTGCAAAAAAACAAGGTGAAAAAAGCGGTCAGGCTCTTTGACATGATAGAAACCGTTGACTCCATTAAAATTGCCAGACAGATTGATAAGTGCTGCGCTCAGATTGATAAAATGATGCCGGTACTGGTTGAAGTGAATAGCGGCTGTGAAAAGCAGAAATCAGGCATCCTTCCGGAAACGGCAGAGGAGTTAATAAGGTATATTTCAGCCTTTAAGAGCATTAGGGTAATGGGCTTGATGACTATGGGTCCTCACTTTGGCAATCCAGAGAACGCCAGACCCTATTTTGCTAAAACAAAGAAGATATTTGAGCACATAAAAGGGCTAAATTTATCCAATGTCCAGATGAAATATCTATCAATGGGTATGTCTAATTCATATCGGGTTGCCTTAGAAGAGGGTGCCAATATAGTAAGAATAGGCAGTAAGCTCTTTGGCAAAAGAGAGTATGGGGCTACAGCAACAACTCCAATCCGCTAACTACATCGTTGAGGGCAACAAAAGGCGTGCAATTAAGATTCACCTTCTGGCAGTGAGCAAGTAAGGGACCAGTGGCGAAGATGTAGTGGGCCAGCCTTGCCGATGAGATATCGGAAATACCGTTACCCACATATATTATGCGATAGCCGCTTTTCAGAAAGTATCTAATATATGCCTCCTTGAAACCATCCTGTAACTCAACACCTTCTGGTCCTATGTATCGGGCTAAAATACCGGTAGGGCTAAAGCGGGCTTGGGCAGCATATAACTCAATATTATATACGCCGATAGCCTCCAAGATTGTTTTGATATAGAAATCGAGGCCATTACTTACTATGACAAAGCGAGCGCCTTTTTGCTGGCAGATAGCTAAAAGTTCATGGAAGCCGGGTCTTAGCCTTGCCTTTTCCCTGATCACTCTATCTAAAGTTTGTTTATTTTCCTTAATCATAGTAAACGCCTTGGCATTAAAACGGCCAACAGATATCTTGCCTTCTTTATACCCGCTAAGCAGCTGCCTCCAGTCGCTACTGGCAAAGGCATCAAGTAGCAGGAAACTGATATCTTCCTCTGTAATGGTGCCATCAAAATCACACTGAATCAGGATTTTAGTCGCTGTGATTTTCTCCATTTACTATTCTGCTCCCCCTTCAGTGTCATTGGTTTCAGAATCGATCTTATACAGCTTATCTTCGCTCTCTATATGGTCAATATATAAAACACCGTTTAGATGATCCAGTTCATGTTCCAATGCTTGAGCCATAAGGTCAGTGGCTTTAATTCTTATTTTTGCTCCCTCTCGGCTTAACCCCTTGACGGTGACCGAAGTTGAGCGCTTGATCAGTCCCTGGTAGCCTGGAGCGCTGAGGCAGCCTTCAACAACCTCCCTCTCTCCGGAGCGTTTTACAATCTCCGGGTTGATTATAACTAATGGTTCTTCTTCGGGCATCTTAAGTACCACGATCCGAAGGGGTACTCCAATCTGTGGCGCGGCTAAGCCCACTCCATTTGTATGCTGCATTGTTGCTATCATGTCATCAATAAACTGGTGAATTGATTTATCAATGATTGATACTCTTTTGGCTTTTCCTCTCAGCACTGTATCCGGGAGATGCCGTACTTCTCGGACCGTCATAATAGCGGTGGCTCCTTTGTCATACCAGATCGGTAACCCAAAGCACCATATTAGCATATTAAAAAAGATGCGTCTATGAATGACAGTATTGGTACAAGCCTTGAGCTTGCTAGTGCTGGTGAGCTATGCTAGTATAACTAAGAAATTTAAATTCGGGGTGTAGCGCAGCCCGGTAGCGCACCTGAATGGGGTTCAGGTGGTCGGCGGTTCAAATCCGCCCACCCCGACCATTAATCCTAATTCAAAGCTATCCTGTTATGTCAAGTTATTCCCCGCTTTACATCAATCCTCCAGTCACTTGTTAACAACAAATAAAGAGTCTTTGTTAACAGACTTCCTGAATAGTAGAAGACAAAGTTTATCCCTAAAAACAATAGAACTCCACAGGTATACTCTACAAGCGTTTCTCCAATACTGCAATGAAAGAATAACACCTGAATTAATCAATTCCTTCATTACTAGACTCAATTACGAATGGCTGTCCGTAAATAATCGTGTTGTTATTAGCAGGTTTTAACCAAACACTACCAAATGAATCACAATGACTTGACAAGTTTACGCATCAGTATTAGTATAAATCACTTGATAATGAGAATATTGATTCAGCTAAAGGACTGGTTGGCGGATGAGTAACCGAAGAAGAAGAAGAAAAGGAGAAGGGAAATAGTGGCTCTGAGAAAAGAGTTCTGGGTAATTGGGATACTGTCCATAATGGTAGTAGGATTTATACTTATAATACTAGTTGCTACAATTGCTACCCGCGAACTTAGAACACCACCTCCAGCGATAACCGGTCTAATCGCAACCGATACCTCTTATGACCGTCACGGACAGATAGACATATCCTGGGCCCCGAGTGATGCCACGGACTTCCTCTATTACTATATTTATGCTTCTGAGGAAGAGATAACATCTGTTGCTGATCTCTCCCCCATTGCCAAAATCGACGACATAACGGATGTTAGCTACCAGGCAACCAAATATAGAGTACCCGGGGTTAGATTGGCTTTGTTTGCTTTCATGAACGACATCGAATATTGGTTTACCGTAACTGCTGTAGATATGGATGGTAAGGAAAGTATTGTGGCAGACAGCGTAAGTGCCACCATTGAAATGATGCCACCACCACCGACTATCTTCATACAAAAGATTTACGGGGGCAACGAAGTCCCAGGCTACCAATCAGATCCTGTAACTGTCCCCATAGGGACCACAGTTGCTTGGAGTGACCTAGACGTAACAAGTCAGATTCAGTACCCGCATACTATTACCAGTGATACTGGACTTTTCCATGAAGACTTATGGGGTTATCGGGACGTATTTATCTATACTTTTACCGAGGCTGGCGTTTTTACCTATCACTGCGAGCGCCACGACGGGGAGGAAGCAACGGTTATTGTAGAGTAAGCATCTGCAGTTTGGTCAACGGTTCAAATCCACCCATTCAGACCACGAATTCACGCTTTTTATGTCAACTTCTCTCCTACTTAGTCTACTCATCAAGAACCTGTCTTAACTCCTTTATGAAACTACTGACCGTCGATACGAAATTATCCTCATCCTCCATAAGCTGAATTAGCCGACTGCCGACAATAACCCCGTCAGCTGTCTGGGCCACCCGTCTTGCTTGATCTATGGTAGATACGCCGAAGCCAACACAAAGAGACTGGTGGGCTACCATTCTCACCCTAGTCAAGAAGGCCTCCAAGTCAGCAGGCAGCTCTTGCCTAGCTCCGGTAACCCCGGTTACCGAGACAAGATAGATAAATCCCCGCGATCTCTCAGCCACCAGCCTGATGCGTTCTTGAGTACTAGTCGGCGCCAACAGATAAATCAGGTCAAGATTCTGCTTTTGGATGATGGTCTCCATCTCTAAACCCTCCTCAGGAGGTAGATCAGGAATGATTAAGCCACTTATACCTGAACTAGCGCAGGCCTTTAAGAATTTATCCTGACCATAACTCAAGATCGGATTAAAGTAAGTCATAAACACCAGTGGTATGCTAACCTTCTGGCTCAACTGCTCGGCTACCTCAAGACAAAGCTGGGGAGTAACCCCATTCTCAATGGCAGAAAAGCTTGCCTTTTGTATAGTGGCACCATCAGCCAAGGGATCAGAGAAGGGTATCCCCAGCTCCACTATATCGCAGCCACTCGAGGCAAGTAAGGGAACCACCTTCATGGTAGCCGAAATGCTGGGATAACCCACAGTGACATAGGCTATAAGGGCTTTATGACTCGGCTGGCTAAAGACAGAAGCAATACCGCTCAAAGCTTTACCCCCAGTGCCTGAGCTACTATATCCATATCCTTATCACCACGTCCAGAGAGATTGACCACGATAATTTGCTCCTTATTTAGAGAAGCGGCTATCTTAGTAGCATAGGATATAGCGTGAGCCGACTCAAGGGCAGGAGTAATGCCCTCGCTACGGCACAGCAACTGAAAGCCTTCAAGGGCTTTCTTATCGCTTACAGCAACATAGGTGGCACGCCCGCTGTCCTTTAAGTAGCTGTGCTCAGGTCCTACACCCGGATAGTCAAGTCCTGCAGAAATGCTGTGTGTTTCCCTAATCTGCCCATCATCATCTTGGAGAATATAAGACTTTGTCCCGTGGAGCACCCCTACTCTTCCCAAAACCAGAGAGGCGGCGTGCTTCCCACTTTTAAGCCCCTTACCGGCGGCCTCCACCCCAATCAACTTGACATCTTTATCATCTAAAAAGGGATAGAAAATGCCAATGGCATTACTGCCCCCACCAACACAAGCGATAATATAATTGGGCAGACTCCCCTGATTATCCAGTATTTGCTGTCTTGTCTCCTTCCCAATTATCGATTGGAAATCACGCACCATCGGCGGGTATGGATAGGGACCAACTACCGAACCTAGGAGATAGTATGTATCCCTGGCATTGGTAACCCAGTCTCTTATCGCCTCGTTGATGGCATCCTTTAGCGTTCGGCTGCCATCAGAAACAGATCTAACTTCAGCCCCCATTAGCTTCATTCGGAAGACATTGAGTGCCTGTCGATGCACATCTTCTTCACCCATGTAGATGATGCACTCAAGCCCCAGCTTAGCACATACGGCAGCAGTAGCCACACCGTGTTGGCCAGCTCCGGTCTCGGCGATGATTCTGTGCTTTCCCATTCTCCGGGCTAGAAGCCCCTGTCCTAGAGCATTGTTAATTTTATGGGCTCCGGTATGAGCCAAGTCTTCCCTTTTAAGAAAAATCCGGGCACCAGCGCAGTGTCTACTCAATCCTTCCGCTAGGTAAAGCGGTGTCGGCCTACCAACGTAGTTGCGGCACAACGAATCAAACTCAGTCCAGAAGGTAGCGTCGGCCTTAGCCTGCTTATAGGCTTTAGCCAGCTCATCCAAAACCGGCATCAGAGTCTCGGGGACAAACCGCCCGCCATAGTCCTCAAAATATCCTCTATCATCAGGTAGCAATAGCGTACCTCCTTTTAACAGCGTGAGGAGTATCTGATAAGCTCTCTATGCCATCTCTAGAAAGTGTCAGACATCTTTGGTTACTTTTTTAGAAGACTCCCACGAGGTTATTTTTGTAATTTTTCACACATACCTAAAGTTTCTCTACAATTTTAACGATGTCACCAAAACCCAATTCTAGTCCCATCATTTTCTTGCCGCCTCGATAAAAGCTTTGATTTTTGAGGCGTCTTTTTGATCACCCGTCTCTACACCGGTAGAGACGTCCACTCCCCAAGGCTTGACCTGCTTTATTAACTTATCGACATTAACTGGAGTAAGCCCGCCAGCAATAATTACTGGGAACCTGGCTGATACCTCCTCAGCCAATTGCCAGTTAAAGACCTCACCCGTGCCACCATAAGAGTCTTGGCCCTTTGAGTCAAGAAGGCAAACAATCTCTTGTTTTAGGGATAATTTGTAGCCCCCCTCTATTTCGGTCATGATTTTCTTGATACTTTTATTAGCTGATACATGAATGATCTTTATAATTGGTCTCTCAATTTCCCGACAGTAACCCCAACTTTCATCGCCGCTGAGTTGCACCCAATCCAATCGGCAGTAGTCGGCGATACGATTAATCTCCTTTGCTCCCATATTTACAAAAACGCCAACCACCGCCGGGCGAGGCACAAGATTGCGAATCACTTCGGATATCTGTAATCCTTTTTCAAGAGAGACCTGACGGCGGCTGGGGGCGAAAACCAGCCCCAAGAAATCGGCTCCAGCTTTAGCTGACGCTATTGCGTCCTCTAGCCGAGATAGCCCGCAAATCTTTATTTTAATGATTGTAACCCTTCATCTTAAAAATCGGCAGCTAATAACTTCTTCATCTTTTCCGCTATATCTGCTGCTGCC
>CAJWSH010000031.1 GCA_913046255.1 uncultured Dehalococcoidales bacterium | reverse complement strand
CACAGGTATAGCTGCCGAAGCCACCGTCCTTCACCTCTTGAAATGCGGCGATCATGTAATCTCGGGGGATGACGTCTATGGGGGAACCTATAGGCTATTCCAGAACGTGATGCCTGACTTTGGGCTAGAGTTTACCTTTCTACCAATGGACAGCAGACAAGCGATTGAGGCGGCGATAAAGCCGAATACCAAGATGCTGTGGCTGGAGACGCCTTCCAATCCACTGCTAAACATTGTTGATATTGAGATGGTGGTTGATATTGCTAAAAAGCATAAATTGCTCACTGTAATAGATAATACCTTCGCCACTCCCTATTTCTTAAAGCCGATTGAATATGGGATTGACCTCGTTGTTCATTCCACGACCAAGTATCTTAATGGACACTCTGATGTTGTCGGTGGTGCTGTGGTCACTACTACGGATGAGTTAACCGAAAGGGTTCAGTTTTTCTTGAATGCCATGGGAACTTGTGCCTCTCCCTTTGATTGCTGGCTGGTGCTTCGCGGAATTGAGACTCTGCCGGTGAGGATGAAACAACACCAAGAAAATGCCATTTCGGTGGCTGGTTATCTAGTCGGACATCCTGCGGTAAAGAGGGTGTTCTACCCTGGGCTTACCTCTCATCCAGGTCATGAAATTGCTGAGAAGCAGATGAAGGGGTTTGGCGGAGTAGTCTCCTTTGAATTAAAAGAGGGATCTGAGGCAGTAAATAATTTTCTAAGAAGGATCAAGGTTTTTTCTTTGGCAGAGTCGTTGGGCGGTGTTACTTCTCTGGCTGAGCATCCGGCAACGATGAGTCATGCCTCAATGCCCAAGGAGCACAGAGAGAAGGTGGGTATCACCGAGAACCTAGTCCGTTTGTCAGTCGGACTGGAACACTTTGACGATCTGATTGATGATTTACGCCAGGCGCTTTAGCGTCTTATTAAGGAGTAGAAGAGAATGGGTTACGCCACTGCTTTACACTGTCACAAGTGTGGCCGAAATTATCCATTAAAAGCGATCAATCTATGCACTTTCTGCCTCAACCCACTAGAGGTGGACTATGACTATGAAGCTGTGGCTAGAGCTCTAAGTCGAGAAAAGATTGCCAATGGACCACGGAGTATGTGGCGTTATCGTGAACTACTGCCTGTAGATGGCGAAGTGGTGGATATTGGCACTGGCTTTACTCCTCTGGTTAAAGCCAGTAATCTGGGGCAGGAGCTGGGGTTGAAACGACTCTATATCAAGAATGACTGCCTCAATCCAACATATTCGTTTAAGGATAGAGTAGTCTCCGTGGCTATCACCAAGGCGCAGGAGTTCGGCTTTGACACAGTAGCCTGTGCTTCAACAGGTAATCTGGCGGCTAGCGTCGCTGCTCATGCCGCCAAGGTGAATACGAATGCTTATGTTTTTGTTCCGTCTAATACGGAGTCAGGCAAGCTGGTGGGAACGGCTATTTATAACCCTGTCTTGGTAATGGTTGAGGGGAGCTATGATGATGTTAATCGCCTCTGCGGCAAACTGGCAGCGAGATATAGTTGGGGTTTTATAAATATCAATCTCCGGCCCTATTATGCTGAGGGTAGCAAGACCTTAGCCTATGAGGTGGCTGAACAGCTGGGATGGCGAGCTCCTGACTGTGTGGTTGCTCCGGCAGCTTCGGGCCTCCTCTTTACCCGGATATGGAAGGGTCTGAACGAGCTATCTATGCTGGGTTTAATTGGATCGGTGAATACTCGTATGTATGTCTCGCAAGCTGCTGGCTCTTCGCCTATTGTTGATGCATTTGCTGCTGACTCTTTCCATGTGCATCCGGTAAAACCGGATACCATTGCCAAGTCTATAGCAATTGGAAACCCAGCTAATGGCTTTTATGCACTTCAGACTGTTCGGCAATCGAATGGTGGAGCCTCAGCCGTTACCGATGAAGAAATTGTTATCGGAATGAGGTTGCTAGCCGAGACCGAAGGCATCTTTGCTGAGGCGGCTGGTGGGGTGGTAATAGCAGCATTAAAAAAGCTGGTGGCTTTGGGAGCACTTAAAAAGGATGAGCTTATAGTTGCTTTTATTACTGGGGCTGGACCTAGAACACAGGATATACTATCAGATATTGTTCAAACCTCTACTATTAAACCAACTCTGGAATCTTTTGAGGAAGTACTTGATATTAAAGCTTGAACCTATAGTAGTCATAGTTCAATATTTGCGATAGGAAAAATGCTGGGAGGGCAAAATGGCCAAAAGACAAGTGATGTTTACCTTTCCTCAGGACCTCATCAAGGAACCTATTATCCATAACCTTAGTCAGCAGTTTGCGGTGGTGACTAATATCCGTCGTGCCGATATATCTGAGGACAAAGGTTGGGTGGTGTTAGAGCTAGAGGGAAATGAAAAAAATATTGAGCAGGGCATTACCTGGGTAATGAGTAAAGGGGTAAGGGTTGACCCGGTAATTGGCGATATTGTGGAGGGCTAAAAAGTGAAACGGATATATCTCGATTATGCTGCCACTACGCCGACACGCTCTGAAGTGGTAAAGGCAATGATGCCATATATTACTGATGTCTTCGGTAACCCTTCAGGTATTTGCTCCTATGGGCAAGAGGCAAAAAGAACTATAGAGGAAGCAAGGATTAAGGTTGCCGATCTCATTGGGGCCCAAAATGAAGAAATAGTCTTTACGAGTGGAGGTACCGAAGCGAACAACTTTGCCTTAACTGGTGTAGCTTATGCCAGTGAAAGCAAGGGGAATCACATCATTACTACTTCCATTGAGCACCATTCTGTGATGGAGGTCTGTAAATTTTTAGGGAGAAGGGGGCTCGAGGTGACCTGCCTCTCGGTGGATAAATATGGTATGGTTAATCCCGATGATGTTAAAAGTGCTATAACCGATAAAACTATTCTCATTTCGGTAATACACGCCAATAATGAAATGGGTGCCGTTGAGCCAATAGTTGAGATTGGGCAGATTGCCAAAGAAGCCGGTGTCTGTTTTCATACCGATGCCGTACAAACAGTGGGCCACATCCCGGTTGATGTGAATGAACTCAAGGTAGATTTGCTATCTATGTCGGCACACAAGCTATATGGACCCAAGGGAATTGGAGCATTATACATCAGAAAAGGTACTAGGTTGCTTGCCCTAATGCATGGTGGCAAACAGGAGAGAGGGCGACGGGCGGGCACAGAAAATGTCGCTGCCATTGTTGGCCTTGGTAGAGCAGTAGAGCTTGCTAGAGAGGAGATGAGCGAAGAGGTACAACGACTAACCTATCTTCGTGATAAGCTCATTCAAGGTCTTCTTGGGCGCATCGATCACACTTGCCTAAATGGCCATTCCCAGAAGAGGATGCCTAACAATGTCAATATAAGTATTAATTTTATAGAAGGGGAATCAATGCTTCTAAATCTTGACCTGAATGGTATTTGTGCTTCTACCGGCTCAGCCTGTAGCTCAGCAAGCCTTGAGCCTTCCCATGTGCTTTTGGCAATGGGGACTCCTCCGGAACAGGCACATGGCTCGCTGAGGCTTACTCTAGGTAAGTGGACTACCCAGGACGAGATAGAGCGAGTTTTAGATGTCCTGCCGCCCATTGTTGCCAAACTTAGGGCGATGTCACCGCTTTTTAAGGGTCAAAAAATGCAAAAGGAAAACTGATGGATACTATAGAGACGCTTCCCATAAAACGTATAACCAAGGAAGGCGAAAGCAGCACTGAGCAGGTAGTTGCCAGAGAAATATTGGTTACCATTTTTTTTAACGGTCAAGAGTTGGTAACTCTGCTCTGCTCACCAAAGGACTTAAATTATCTGGCTATTGGCTTTCTTGTCTCTGAGGGATTACTTAAAAGTAAGGATGAAATCAAAAAGATAGAAGTTGATGATTGGCTGGGTGTAGTGCGTGTAGAAACCAAAGAAAATTTAGCATCTGGTAGTCGGCTTTTCGCCAAACGCCTGATTGCCTCGGGGTGTGGTGGGGCGGCCACTTTTTACAGCATTGATGATGCCACCATTCCAAAAGTGGAGACACGGATGACAATATCAGCTGATGATGTTTTTGATCTGGTAAACAAATTTCAGCATAACTCAGAGGTTTATTTGGCGACTCATGGTGTTCATAGTGCTGCCCTCTGTGATGGGAAAAGCATGTTGGTCTTTAACGAGGATATAGGGCGCCATAGCGCCGTTGATAAAATATTTGGCAAATGTCTTTTAGAAGATATATCTATCGAAAATCGACTGATAATGTCAAGTGGTCGAATTACCTCAGAGATTTTGCATAAGGTGGCTAGGAGAGGTATACCTATAATCATCTCTATATCGGCGCCGACCAGTCTAGGGGTGAAGATTGCCAATGAATTGGGCATTACTCTAATCGGTTCTGTTAGGGGGAAGAAGATGAATGTCTATACCAATGATTGGCGATTGAGGTGATGCAGGATAAGGGCTCAAGTTAAGAGAGATAGACAGATACTGTTACCAAGGTGAAGTGTGATGGTAAAGGTAGACAGGGATTTATGCGTTGGCCTCGGTAATTGTGTGGCTTTGGTACCGACTGTCTTTGGGTTTGATGACGAGGGCAAATCCGTAGTTCTTGATTCTGCCTCTGTTGCCGATGATATCTTGTTAGAGGCTGCCATGAGCTGCTCGTATGATGCTATAATTATTTTGGATGATGAGGGTAATCAGGTGTACCCTAAGCCAAATATAGCTTAAGTATAATCACTTGGGTAAAACTCTTTACTGTGCCTGTTGTCACTATAATGGAAAGAGACATTAGTCCTAGCATGATGGAAATTTAGAGTGCTATTCTTACAGGGCATGGTTTTACAAAAACCAAAGGAGAAAAATATGAGGTGGGTATATTTAGATAATGCTACTACTACTCCTCTGCTCCCCGAAGTGCATCAGGCGATGTTACCTTATCTGGGAGAGGTTTTTGGTAATCCATCCTCACTTCATGACTGGGGAGATACGGCGCGTCAAGCTGTGGAGGCCGCTCGAGTCCAAGTAGCTCAACTTATAGGAGCTAGTGCCGAGGAAATAATCTTTACCGGCAGTGGCACTGAGAGCAACAATCTGGCTATTAAGGGGTTGGCATTGGCACAACAGCATAAGGGCAAGCATGTGATAATCTCGGCTGTTGAACATTTTTCAGTACTGCACTCAGCCAGAACTCTAGAAAAATGGGGCTTTGAGCTTAGCCTTGTGCCAGTAGATAAATATGGTGTAGTTAACCCTTTGGATATACAAAAAAACCTGAGGGAAGACACAGTGCTGGTGTCTGTTATGCATGCCAATGGCGAGATGGCTACTATTGAGCCAATACGAGAGATTGCCCGGATCACCAAAGAGGCTAATGTACTCTTTCACACCGATGCCATGGCTACGGTGGGGACTATCCCTGTTGATGTAAAGAAATTGGGAATAGATACCTTGAGTTTGGCAGGAAATCAGTTTTATGGTCCTAAAGGGGTTGGTGCTCTTTGGGTACGCAAGGGAGTGCGTATTATGCCTCTTCTTGACGGCGGTGTCCAGGAAGGAGGACGACGCGCTGGCACGGAGAACGTGTCGGCTATCGTTGGTCTCGGTAAAGCTGCCTCTCTGGCTAAAGCCAGTATGGCGATTCGAATGGAGCACCTTAGCCGCCTCCGTGACCGCTTGCTTGTGGAATTACCAGCTAGGATTGATCATGTGGTAGTTACCGGCCATTTACAAAACCGTCTTCCGGGAATCGCCAGTTTCTGTGTGGAGTTTATTGAAGGCGAATCCATGCTTATGTTGTTGAATAACAGAGGAGTGGCCGTTTCCAGTGGCTCATCCTGTACCTCAAGATCCCTTAAAGTCTCCCATGTGCTTATCGCTATGGGAATAACTCACACACTGGCTCAGGGCTCCGTCCTATTCAGCTTTGGTATAAATAACACTTCTGAAGATGTTGACTATGTTCTGGAAGTACTACCACCAATTGTGGACAGACTTCGACAGATGTCACCGCTCTATTCTAAATTTATTAAAACGGGTAAAGGAGACTAATAATATGCCAATTTATAGTGATAAGGTAATGGAACATTTCATGCATCCCCGCAATGTGGGGGAGATTGAGAACTCCGACGGCGTTGGTGAGGTAGGCAACCCGGTATGCGGAGATATGATGACATTTTATATCAAGGTAAAGGGCAATCGCTTGGAAGATGTTAAATTTAAGACCTTCGGTTGTGGGGCTGCTATTGCTGTTTCCAGCATGGCTTCTGAGATGGCCAAGGGCAAGACACTGGAGGAGGTAAAAAAAATTACCCCTCAGCTAGTTGCTAAGAAACTGGAGGGATTGCCCACGAATAAGCTTCATTGCTCTAATCTGGGAGCTCAGGCCTTAAATAAAGCAGTAAAAGATTACCTGAGCAAGAAGGGAAAAGTGGTAAGAGGAGAGAAATGATGGCAGCTGAGCATAAAATTGAGAAATAGTACCGCTTTTGTCCGTATTGTGGTGAGGAAGTAGCGGAAGCGTCGTATCTTTACTGCGATGCCTGTAATGTAGGTATACTCCACTGCCCTAAGACCAAAAACCCGTGTCATGGGATAAGATGTTATGTCCTCGTATTTTCAGTCGGCAAGTTTATCAGAGTGGCTTACGAAATTGGCGTAGAACTTGTTGATTGTATTACTACCAGCGAAGTGATAGGGATATTTGTAGAGAAAAATTCTTTCCGTAGTGAAATTGATATCTTGTCTGGTGCTACCTATTTTTTTTGAATTTGGCGTGTAAATCAAAAGTCACTCTTTTGGTCTAGCCGGTATTTCCACATATATAAATCAAGGAGGAGAAGATGAAGGCAGATCAAAGTCTGGATTGTTTGGGGCTTTATTGCCCCATGCCTATTGTTAAGACTGCAGAGCGGATTAACCATCTAAAGCGGGGAGAGATTCTGGAAGTGGTGGCTGATGATAAAGGAATCAAGCTGGATATGGAGGCTTGGTGTGAGGCTAGTGGGCACGAATTGCTGGGAGTGAAAGAAACTGATGGAGAAATTCGCGTTTATGTCAAAAAAATACACGGCTAAGGAAACGGTAACAAAACAGGTTTTTCTTCGTACAAGAAATCTTGACTCGTAGTGACCTGATCTACACTAGAAGGGGAATTGTATTCAATAGTGGAGAGTGTCTTCGACCAGATTAAAGGACATGGGATGAAGAGATGACTCACTTTATATTTTCGGGAAACGATAATGGTCACTATCTACCAGTTTTGAATTACGAAAAACCGACTGAGCACAATCGTCTGTTAATTGGTGTAATATCAAGCGATGACAAAATACTCTTTAGTTAGAAAAGGTAGAAAATAAGGCTTGAGTCATGGGGAAAATGAACCATCTTCTGTGAAGTTTTGACTAGAGGACGCATCTCGGAAGAACTTGGCGCCGGCTAGGCTAAAAAATATAATAGATAACGGTTAGTTTATTTGTACGAAGACTCATCTCAAAAGTCACATACCCAGCTTGCTATGCACATTAGAGACGGAAAGTAGGTTATCGCGGGTTACTATGCCAACAATGTTACCATTCTCAACTACCAGCAACTGATTAGCGTCTTGTTCGGTAAAGATTTTCAGTACGCTGGTAAGGTCTTCACTAGGACTGACCCAATTTAGATTCTCATACGGCGTCATCACTTCTTTTGCCGTTTTACTAGTCCATTGATTGCGGGGTGCTGCCTTTATATTCTGCAGGCTGACTAGCCCTAGTACGCGGCTATCTGCTACTACCAGACAGTGACGGCCAGACGGGAGGATGTGGTTGTTTAGTAACTTTTCAATGGTGGTATCTGGAGACACTGTTGGACAGTCTTGGGTCATTATCTCGCTAGTTAGATGGCCTCGAAGCACTTGTTGTAAGGTCAACTGGCGATAGCTACCAGCAGCTGCATTGCCTAAAAACCAGCCGATGAAGGCAAACCAGAGTCCGTTGAGCAAAAATCCCGAGAAGATAAGCCATACACCACCAAGGATGAACAGGTAGCCTATTCCCCGGCTGATATTGGTCGTTATTTTTGTAGCCCGGCGCAGATTTCGGCTTCGCCACCATAAAATTGCTCGCAGCACGCGTCCCCCATCTAGTGGAAAACCAGGGATAAGGTTAAAGACGGCAAGTAGTAGATTTACCCAGCCAAGCCAGAAGGCTATCACTGTCACTATATCAATCGTATCTGGCAAAATAAACCAGATTGCCAAGAATATGCCGCCTAATACGAAGCTGGTCAATGGCCCGGCTAGTGCGATGCGGAGTTCAACCTTGGGCTCTTTCGGCTCTTCGGTTATCAAAGAAACGCCACCAAAAATAAAGAGGGTTATTGATTTAACCGGGATACCTGATGCCTGAGCCATTAGGCTGTGCATTAGCTCATGTGCCAGAATGGAACCGAAGAAAAACAGACTGGTTACCATACCGGCGAGTATTGAGATGGTTAGACCCCAGTTGGGGAAATAGCTACTGGTTAGAGCCCAAGTCACCAGCGCAAAGATGATGAACCAGGAATAATTAAGCCTTATAGAAATACCGAATAGCTTGCCAATGGGTATGCCATCTCTTAGCACTTAGTAACCACTCTCCCTTTAAGTTTGCTCATTAAAACATTTTAGAACTATACCCTTACGACATATAAGGGGTGGCATAAAATGGCACCTGACACTGCCGTGGATTATTCCTTCTGAGGGCAAGTCAAGTGTCCTCAGTGCATTATACCCACAAAGCCATAATTGTCAAGATAAGGAATAGTGAACTAGAATCAGCATGTGGGTCAATTATTCAGATTATCGAATAGATAGCCTTATCATCGCTGTTGGCTAGCCTTTGTTGGGGCTAGTCGTCTGACGGTTGACTTTCATCTGATTGATTTTTTATAATATGTGTTTAGACTGACATTTGTCGGTAGAATGATGCCTGAGTAGCTCAGTTGGTAGAGCAGCGGTTTTGTAAACCGCAGGTCA
>CAJWSH010000030.1 GCA_913046255.1 uncultured Dehalococcoidales bacterium | reverse complement strand
AAGCCCTCACACTATATCGTTGCTTAACAAGATCTAAGAACTCCATAATACCTCCCAGGACAATTAATGACAGTTAATTCTATATCTTAGTCTGGCTTTTGTCTATATGTGTCATTTTTGGTAATGGGCTAATTTGAATTATTAATGGCTTGACAATAATCTTGTCTCAAACCTCCATGTATATCAGAATGTAAACCCTGATTATTTTTGGCACTGATATCTTATTTATAATACGATTGTCTATATCTACAAACTAGTTCAATAATAATACTGGTAACTTTCACTTAAGCAGTAGTACCTTTTGTAATGGCAGGTTAACGATAACAATTTGCTATTTTGTACAGTCTGAAAATAGCTCATACCGTTGATATCTTGTGTTAAGGGATATATGATATAGGTATTCTCATAAGTCAATGAATCCAATGAACACCAATACAGTAATCTTTACCGATCTGGATGGGACTCTGCTTGAGCATGATACCTATTCCTCGAAAATGGTGATGCCTCTGGTGGCTGGTTTAAACAAGGCAGGGGTAGCCATTGTTTTTTGTTCTTCTAAGACCAAGGCTGAGCAAGAGGTATATCGTAAAAAGCTGTGCATAGCTTCTCCTTTTATAGTTGAGGATGGCGGGGCAATATTTATAAGTAAGGGTTATTTCCCATTATTTCGCAAATATCACCGGGTAACTAGAGACTATCAGGTTATAGAGCTTGGCATATCCTATCGAGAGATACGGCGGATACTCAAGAAGGTAAGAGAGGAAAATAATCTGGCAATTTATGGCTTTGGCGATATGAATACTGCCCAAATAGCCAGTCTCACTGGACTGAATATGGCTCAAGCCAAACTAGCTAAGAAGCGTGAGTATGAGGAAACGCTGAATCTTACCGGTTCTGATGAAGAAATTAAGTTTGTTTTGAGCAAAATAGAAGAGTCCGGGCTTAGCTGGTCTCGTGGAGGCAGATTCTACAGCGTCACCGGTGGCAGTAATAAAGGTAAGGCGACCGAGATTCTTGTTGGATTATTTAATCAAAAACTAGGTGGGATAAAAACTATCGGCGTTGGTGATAGTCTTAATGATGTGCCGATGTTGGCCGCGGTTGACGTCCCGGTGCTGGTGCAGAAACCGGGTAATTACTGGGAGAAAATAGAACTGCCCCGTCTTTATAAAGTCAGTGGAGTTGGGCCTCAGGGATGGGTGCAAGCCATAAAAGAATTAACTGGCATATGACGATCAATATGTGCTAATGAGAGGTTAGCCTGTTAGCCGCCAGTGCCTCTCCTCATGGTAATAGCTGCCAGAAGTGAGGTAATAATGGCAAAACCAACCAGTATTGCCAGTTCAAAGCTGACATCGAACAGACTTTTACCTGTCAGCATGATGCCCCTCAGCCCGTCTACGGCGTAGGTCAGAGGTAACGCCGCTGACAACCATTGCAGATAGTTCGGCATCTGTTCTACCGGCCAGACGACCCCGGAGAGGAATATCTGAGGGACTATGATTAGAGGAATGAACTGGACCATCTGGAATTCGTTGCGGGCGAAGGTTGATAGAAAGATACCTAGATTGACCGCTCCGGCTATTACTACAATCTGGAAGATAAAAATTTGCCACAGATCCCCGTAGTAATTGACTTTCAGCACATAGATAGTAAATAGAACTATAATTAAGGTCTGGGTCAAGGCAAAAACAAAAAAACCAAGCAGGTAGCCGAATACTATATCTAAACGTGATAGTGGTGACGCCATCAGGCGCTCCATAGTTCCCTGAGAGCGTTCTCGTAAAAAACTAACCCCGGTGAGTAAAAAACTGAAAAATAGAGCCAGTGTTGCCAGTAGTGCCGGGGCGATGTAGTCCAGGATGCGTTCCTCAGGGAAGCTCTGGCCAATAAGGGTCATTACCACTAGTGGTACAATCACAAGTAGAGCTATTGTTCTATGGTCCCGTAGGAACTGGTGAATAATCCTGCCGGTGATGATAAAAGCGTGACTAGGACGCACTTTCTTTAACCTCACAATGAATAAAATAGAGGAAGGCATCTTCTAGTGTAGCTTCAGGATGCCCTGTAGCCTGCCTTAATTCTTGGGGAGATCCTTGGGCAATAATCTTACCTCGGCGCATAAAGGCAAGGTGGTCACAATGAGCGGCGTCATCCATGGTATGGCTGGAAATAATAAGAGTAGCGCCTTGTTTAGTTAAGGTAGTAAAGTATTCCCAGAAGGTAACTCTCAGTTCAGGATCAAGACCAACAGTAGGCTCATCGAGAAGAAGTAGCGATGGTTTGTGGACGATAGCACAGGCCAAACTGAGTCGCTGCTTCATGCCGCCGCTTAAACTTAATACCGAGTCATTACGGCGTGGCCACAGGTCAACTAATTTGATTACCTCTTCTATCTGCTGTGCCCGCTTATGCTTGTCTCTTAGCCCATAAATGCGGGCAAAGAAATTGATATTCTGTATTACTGATAGCTCAGAATATAGTGAGTGGAGTTGTGGCATATAACCAATGGAATGGGCCATTTTTCTAGAAGGGATCTGTCCCAGTACCTGGATACTCCCTGATTTGGGTTGCAACAAGCCGACCAGAAGTCTAATCAGGGTGGTTTTGCCGGCACCGTTGGGGCCGAGTAGTCCGAAACTGATACCGGCAGGCACTTCTAGAGACAGTTCATCTACCGCCTTGGTGTGATTGTAGTTGAAAGACGCCTTGTTTGTAGAAACAGCTAAAGTAGCAGGTTCTTTGATTATCATGAGCGATAAAATGTTATAGCGATGATTTCCCAGTTAGAGTTGGTGGCGCCAATCCAATTTTAGGGTACAGCATACAGTAGCTGGTTGGCTTAGTCAAGATGGATTGAACTAACTAGCCTTTAGTTTTGGAAACCACGCTCTATCTCCACACGATTAAAACCCCTCAGAATCTCCAGCTCTCGAGCGCCAATCATTGGAGTAATGATCACTGGTAGGGCGATGTAGTTTCATGATGTTCTTCTTGCTATAGCTATTGGTGTTTTGCTGCTGGTGATGATTTTATCCGCTGCTAACTCAACGAGGCGCAGAACACAGTAAATCATGGTAGGCTTTCCAGTATTGGAAAGCCTACCATGATTATAAAGGGCTTACTATTGCGAGAGTTGGCATTGCCACGCAAAAGTTTTATTCTCCTTTTACTTACTTGTCCTGATAGCTAAAGCAGCAAGAGAAGAAAGCGCCAAAATTGAGACTATGGTACCGGGTCATATGCATCAACAAACTTCTTGATCTTCGTATAAGCATCGTCGGTGACCCAAGTCTTCCATCGACTGTCGTATTCTCTCATGTACCAGATAGCGGCCTTTTCCCAGTTATCTATTTCATTTTCCTGGGCCCAAGCGGCAGTCTTGTTGACTTGTTCCAAGCCTATATTGCACTTTGCAAGCATGTCAACCACGTCAGGTGCGATATCACGAAGGCCTGACCAGATGCCGATACCGGGGGACACAGCCTCGTATGCACAAGCCGCATCGATAGGCCGCAGGCTGTCGTCATCAACAGCAGCCAGGATATTATCCCAAACTTCCGCATCATATGCAGGCTCTTCCAAGACGTACCAATCGTACATCCCCATAAGGGCGGTGGGTGCCCAGTAGTAACCGAAGACCGGATCGCCCTTCATCTGTGCTCCGGCCAGGGCTGCTTCCAGAGCTCCAGCACTAGGCTCTATGATGTTATAGTATTCAGTCAGTCCGTAAGCCTCCATCTTTACACTGTTGACGTCCTGACATTGCCAGCCGATAGGGCAGTTGATGAATAATCCCTTGCTAGGATCCTCAGGGTCCTGGAACAGTTCCCAGTTGTCCTTCATATCCTGTATAGTGTTGATATTATGTTCCTCATGGACCCACTGGGGTATGACCCAAAATGATGGGGCTGGTTCCATACTTATGCCAAGGTTTTCGATTTCTCCGTTAGCTATTGCCGGGTCATACCAGGTAAGGTAGTACCACCACCACAGGTCATACCAGACGTCAACGTCGCCCTCGGATAAAGAGACTTGGCCAACGGGGACACTCACCGTAAGTGCTTCCACTGGATAACCATAGCCCTCCTCGATGATAATTTTGTGCATGGCGTTGGAGAGCCATTGGGTTTCGTAACTGGTATCGACTAATTTGATAGTGTGTGTTTCCTCGCCAGACCACCAACAGCCGGCCAGTAGTAAGGAGGCTACTATGAAAAATGAAATGGGAATTAGTAGCCAATTTTTCTTCTTCACATTAGTAATTTGCATAGCAGATAATTCACCTCCTAAATTCCTAGTGTTTCATAACACTGAAGTAGCGTAATCACCATTGTTGAAATATTTTGCATTATGCTGTTACCGTTTCACCTCCTTCTATTTTCCTCTAAGCATCGACTAATTTCCACATACTGTTGGCTGTTCTCACAGCAACGCAAGGATGAATTCTATGTAACTGGCTGCGTCTCTGGTCTTTTGGCAAGCTTCTGGCTGATGCGATCCAGAATGATAGCTGTAAAGACGATACTGATACCAGCGATGAACCCTCTACCTATTTCCAGCCTAGCGATACCTTCTAGAACCTGTGCCCCCAGTCCTTGGGCGCCAATCATAGAGGCGATGACTACCATGGCCAGAGCCATCATCACCGTTTGATTCAGCCCGGCCAGGATGGTAGGCATCGCCAGCGGAACTTGGACTTTTGTGAGCAATTGCCAAGGTGTAGCCCCGAAGGATTTACCGGCTTCTACTACTGAGGGGTCTACCTGTCGTATTCCCAAATTAGTCAAGCGGATGATGGGCGCAATGGAGTAAATTACAGTAGACATCACCGCTGGGGTTGTCCCTAAACCAAAGAGCATCAGTGCTGGAATGAGATAGACGAAACTGGGCATAGTTTGCATACCATCCAGAATTGGCCGCAACACCTCGTTAAAACGGTTGCTCTGAGCGGCAGCAATCCCCACAGGTATTCCCAGGATCACACACAGTAGTGTTGCCGTGAGGGTTATGGCCAGTGTCAGCATAAGTAGGTCAATCATCCCCATAACGCTCATAAAACCAAGAAACCCTATGGTAATTATACCGAACTTGATACCAACTATTCGCCAGGCAACTAGTCCTGTTCCGACAATAACTAACCACCAAGGGAGCCACTGGAGAAAGTCTCGGAAAGGAAGCAGAATGCCCAACACTATATCCCTGATGATTTCGAAGAAAGGTTCCCAATTGATAACTACCCAGTCCACTACGTCGTCTATCCATTTCATTGTCTCCCAGCCAAAATTCCATTCTTTAGGGAAATTAATGGCTGCTCCCGGAGTACCATCCGGCGGTACATTATTGTAGAGTGTGGCAACAGTAACCATCAGAATAGCCACCACTATAATGCTGATGATGATTTTCACCACAGTAGGTGATTTGACAAATCCACCATTTTTTTGCATTCGTATGTCAACACCCCACATAATTTATATGAAATGGTTTCCTTGCTTCACATCTTAGAAATGCCATTATTCTCTGCATCACTCTTCGTTGTTGTTACCACTACCCAGTTGCATGGCCTTGATTAGTACCGATCTGGTGACTACTCCCAGCAAGTGTTTTTCTTCACCTAATATTGCTAAAGGTATATCATTCTCAGTCACTAGGGATAAGCAATCGTCCAGCCGGGTATTTGCGGAAATACTTGTTACATCGATCTGAATTATTTCCTTTATCTGTGTCACCCCTTTCTTTGCCGACTCCTCTGCCTGCTCCATTGTTACGATTCCCTTGAGTCTACTGTCAGCATCAATGACAAAAGCCACAGTAATCTCTTCCTTCTTCATCTGTTTTATAGCTGCCTCAAGATTTTCTTCACTACCTACCAATACAGTCGGTTGCTCCATGATGTCTTTTACTGGAATAATCTGCCCCCGAGGTACATCTTTGACAAACTCGCTTACATAGTTATTCGCCGGTTGTAATACTATCTCCTGAGGAGTGCCAATTTGTACAATTTCCCCGTCTTTCATAACGGCGACACGGTCGCCCAACTTTAGTGCCTCAAGGAGGTCATGTGTAATAAAGACCACTGTCTTCTTCACCGTAGTGCGCATATTGATAAACTCATCCTGCATCTGGCGACGGATTAGTGGATCTAAGGCACTGAATGGCTCGTCCATAAGGAGGATATCTGTGTCCACTGCCAGGGCTCGAGCCAATCCTACCCGCTGCTGCATACCGCCACTGAGCTCGTGTATGCGACTCTTCTCCCAACCACGTAGTCCTACTAGCTCTAGAGCATGGTTAACCTCTGCCTCTCGGCCCTTACCACTTTCTCCTCGAATTTCCAGACCGAAGGCGACGTTGTCGGCTACGGAACGATGAGGGAGTAGCCCGAAATGTTGAAATACCATGCTCAGCTTCTGGCGACGAAGCTCTTTAAGATCTTTGTCATTCATCTGAGCCAAGTCTGTCCCTTGAATAAGTATTGTGCCCTTTGTAGGTTCAATGAGCTGGTTAATACAACGGATAAGGGTTGATTTGCCACTCCCTGATAGCCCCATAACAACAAAAATTTCGTTCTTATGAATCTCAAATGAGACATTCTTTATTGCTACGACGTGCCCAGTCCGTTCAAGGATTTCTTGTTTGGTAACACCATCGTTGACAAGCCCAAACACACTGTCAGGGTCAGGCCCGAAGATCTTCCACAGATTTTGGCACGAAATTTCTTTTTCAACTTCAACCATTTCTACTCTCGAGAATTCAACTTCTGAAAATAAGGCTGTGGTTGGGAAATATAGAGGAAAGTTGCTATCTAGTTTGTGCTTTCTATTGTCACTGCCTCCCTATTTAAACAAAAAATCTCTACCTATAAAAGTAACTCTTTGCTAAATATCAATCAAGAACTTAAATGGAGATTAATGGAACTGATATTTAATAAGGATAAGGATCAGAAGAAATATAATGGATTCTGAGAGAGCAAGGAGAGATTAACCGTTGATTTATTCCACAAAATACTGCCATCTTCTTCTAGTGTATAATCCATTCTAGTCATCATAGCATCCACAGTACGTGTACTATAGGATATTTTATGCTAGGTGTCAACTGTAAGGAAAGTAGCGTAAGAGCCTGTTGTTGGATGTTAGCAGGTCTTAACAGCGGACAGACAATTAGATTATAAATCTGTATCTTGGTGTCCACGCTCAAAATGAGCGACTATAGCCTCACGGAAAAGTGTGAACCATGGGTGAATTTATAGAGGCTATATTTATATTAAAATGGATTGACACGTTTTTCTTCTTATGATAGTTTTCCAGTGTATCTCAAGCGGGCACATTTGCAAGGGTAAAAGTGTACTTTGTAAAAATGGGAATGAGGAGTATAAGAAATAAAAAACCAACAGCCTAGCAGGCGATATTTTATCAAGGCTTCGGGTGCTACAGTGGCTACCGTTGTTTTAGGCAGGCTTGTCTTTTTATCAACCGCTTGCGGGGGAAATAGTGCTACAGATGTTTCCGTACCAGAAGAAGATGGCGACATTCTTGTGCTGGCCAACCGTGGTGATCCACCGGTTAAATTTGATACTATGCGTACAAGCAGTATCGCTCTACACCATGTCGCGGGCGCGCTGTTTGGCCCTGGCAATTTAGTGATGCGCTCTCGGGGGAACATGTATCTGGTATCTCCGTATCTGGCTAAAAGCTGGTACTCAAACCCCAATTTCACCGAGTGGACATTTATTCTTCGCCAGGACGTTCTCTGGCATGATGGGACCCCGTTTACGCCTGGAGACGTGAAATTTTGGTTTGAACTTGCTGTATTCGGAACAAAAATCGGGGACAAAATGCGAGCACCGGCTTACTTTAAGGGTGATCTGGGAGAAATTGAGATGGTAGAGGTGATTCCACCAGATCAAGTGCGAATCAAATTAAAGACCCCCAATCGTTTTTTCCCCGATGTTCTTGCCAACCCGAGACTCAAGATTGCCCACCCAAAGCATCTGATGGAACCATTACTTTTAAAAGGAGAAGTTAGCGTTGCTCCGTCCGATATTGGGCTGATTGGTTTGGGGCCTTTTATGTTTGATAGTTATGAGCCTGGGAGCATTATTCGGCTCCGTCGTTTCGACCGCTATTTTGAATATGACTCTAAAGCTGATCGCCTGCCATATTTAGATGGTATAGACTACATAATCACCCCTGACCCTATGGCTATGGATATAGCCTTCCGGACAGAGCGGCTGGACGGTACTGCTCGCGGTTTTGGGCACTATCTCACGGAGAAACGCAGGCACGGCTATTTGGAAAGTTTGGGAGATGATGTTTTTTTTGCCCAAATGGAAGGAGGTACATTCCGACTCGCTTTTAATATCCTAAAACCCGGCCCCTGGCAAGATGGGAGAGTTAGAAGGGCAATAGCACTCTGGATTGATAAGCACCTATCTATTCCTGCTGTATTGGGTGGCTTTGGTTGGACGTCGCCAGACATCTCTCCAAATAACCCCTATAAGGATAGGAAGTTTGTAGTTTGGCCAAGATTCGATCTAGCGCCACTGGAAGAGAAACGGGCTGAGGCCAAGAGGCTTATGGAAAAGGCGGGCTACGCTTCCGGTTTCACTATGGGATACCTTTGTCGTGCAAAGCAAGTGCTGGGCGGTCAATTTCTCAAAGCCCAGCTGGCAGGACTTGGTATAGATTTACAGCTTCAGATTGTTGATGAGGGAGAATGGAATAGAGCGCGTGTAAGCCTGGATTATGACACGCAATCAGGCAGTCTATCAGTATTACCCATCCCTGAAGGGACGGAAGGTGTGTATGGGCGTTTCAGTAAAAACCCTAATTCCTACAGTAAACATGAGGATACAGAGGTGGATAGGTACTACATAACCCTGAAGAATGCAACAACATATGATAGACGTGTCGAAGTGTGGCGCAATTTACAGAAGTATCTTTTTGTGGACCAAACATACATCATCCCAATTGCAGAGATGACCTATGTGGTGGCTTACCGTACTTACGTTAAGGGCCTTGTTATACCTCCAGAAGATGGTCATACTTATACTGATTTTACGGCTGTATGGCTGGATAAAGAAGGACAATAATTAAGAAAGCAGGGCATATTGAATAATTATCTGCTTCGGCGTGTGGCTATTCTCCTGTTTACCATGTTTCTCGCGTCAATC
>CAJWSH010000029.1 GCA_913046255.1 uncultured Dehalococcoidales bacterium | reverse complement strand
GTGTACTCTAGCTAAACCGACATCAGGACGGGCTATCATTAATGGCTTTGATGTAGTGCACCAGCAGAGCCAGGTACGCCAGTCAATTGGGATGGTCTTTCAGGATCCCAGCCTGGATGAACGACTCAGCGGCTTACAAAATCTGCGTTTCCACGCCATGGTTTATAACATACCGGCTTCAATTCGTGGGCAGCGGATGGAACAGATGCTCAGGATAGTCGATCTGTGGGACAGGCGTCACGATGAGGTGCGTACCTATTCTGGGGGTATGAAACGTCGTCTTGAGCTGGCTAGGGGCCTGCTTCATCGCCCCAAGGTATTATTCCTTGATGAACCAACACTGGGGCTTGATCCTCAAACACGCAGTCGAATGTGGGAGTACATACTTGAGATGCGACGGAGCGAAGGAACTACCATTTTTCTGACTACTCACTACATGGATGAAGCAGAAAAAGCTGACCGCATCGCCGTCATTGATTACGGTAAGATTGTTAGCATGGATACTCCGGAAAAGCTGAAGAAGATTGTGGGGCAGGATATAATATCTGTGAAGACCGAGGACAATGACAAAGCCATCCAAGAGCTCGGGTTTCATTATCAAATCAAGCCTAAACAGGACGGTGATGGGCTTACCTTTAACGTAGTCAATGGAGAGGAATTTTTACCTGTCTTTATAAAAGAACTTAGCACCAAAATACTGAGTGTCAGCCTGCGCCGTCCGAGTCTGGATGATGTCTTTCTCAAGCTTACTGGGCGAGAAATACGTGAGGAGGGAAAAGTCGATGAATTTAAGGCTATGGTTCACCAGCATAGCCATCGCCGACACCACTAGGGGGTATAGATGAACCATCTACGTGGAATTTACACCATCTGGTACCGAGATATACTCCGCTTTTGGCAGGATAAGGTGCGTATAATCGGCTCCATAGTTTTCCCTCTGCTTTTTCTGTTTGTCTTTGGCAGTGGCCTCAGTAATAAGATAGGCTCTTCTTTTGGCCCTGGAATTGATTTTACCCAGTTCATATTCCCCGGTATTATTGGCATGATGGTGCTCATGGGTTCGCTTATGGCTGGAATATCGCTGGTCTGGGATAGAGAGTTTGGCTTCTTGAAGGAAGTACTGGTGGCACCCGTCAGTCGTACCTCGGTGGCTATAGGTAAGACTCTAGGTTCGGCAACAACTGCCTTGTTTCAAGGAGTGCTCATCCTATTACTTGCTCCTCTCATTGATATTTCTCTATCACTGGGGACAATATTAGCGCTTATCCCACTGCTTTTTTTACTGGCAATTTCAATGGGGTCCTTTGGTGTCCTGCTGGCGACACGTATTAAGTCTATGCAGGCGTTTCCGGTAGTAATGCAAATGCTGGTCTATCCCATGGTATTTCTTTCGGGAGTATTTTTCCCGGTGGAGGGATTGCCGACATGGATGAATGTTCTGGTAAAACTCAATCCAGCAACCTATGGCATCGCCCCCATCCGTCAAATAGTTCTAGCCGATGGACCAAACTCACCTTTTAGTATCAGCGTACTAGAACATACCATGTCGCTCTGGGATAACATTGCTGTAATAACCGCCTTTGGCATAGTAATGACCCTTCTTGCTGTATGGTCCTTTGACCACCAAGAGTAGGCAACAGATATGACTTATGAGTGGAATCTTGCCCAATATTCTTAGAAACTACTCCAGTGATCCAGTGAATAACCATCCTCAGCTTATTTTTGGAGACATGGAGCACACCGCGAATATTTTTCCATATTTACCGAGCTAGCATATAACTCCACAACAGGGCTTTCATCGAAATAATCGAGAACCATGAACAGTGGAATTTCGTATATGCCAAGAATATTCAGTGTTACTCACAACTTATTCCTGTCTATATTAGCAATAGGGTAGGAGCTGATGCTCTCTTCCAGAGCGGTAATTACAATATTTTCCACCACCTACAAGAAGGTCAAGGTTGCTTTTGATTTCTCTTTTGACAAACTTAGAACATATCGCAGCTCTCATAACCGGGAGTTTCTGATCATTGGGATAGAGTATTGACGAAAGCCCACCAAGTAAGTAAACTATTTAGAGAGAGTTTCCGCTCGTTTTCTTTTTAAAATGAGCCAGAGGACCATTTATGGTCTGTGTGATAATGCTCAGAATAATGTATCTATAGAGCATTGGGAGTGTAAAGTGAAATTACTGGTCATAGGTTGCGGGCAGTGCGGCGGCAGAATTGCTGACACATTCGGTATATTGAACAGAAAAGCACAAGTTCAGCGTGGAATGGATATTATCACTAATATCTTAGCAGTCAACACAGATATTGCCGATCTAAGCGGGCTGTACCATATAAAGTCTGATTCCCAGCACAGGATTCTCATTGGAGAGCAAAAGACTAGCGGCCACGGCGTTGGTAAAATAAATGAACTTAGTGCCGAGATAGCTAGTGAAGACGGCGATAAAATCCTGGAAAGCATTAGAACGACGCCAAAACTCTCTGAGGTGGATGCTTTCTTGTTAGTCGCCGGTGCTGCCGGCGGAACTGGCTCCGGGGCAATACCAGTACTTACACAGCTATTAAAAGAGTGTTACACCGAAAAACCGGTATACAATCTTATTATTCTTCCTTTTAAGTACGAGGAGATGACAGAGGAAAGGTCTATTTATAATGTGGGCACATGCCTTAAATCCGCTTACTTGGCGGCTGATGCGATATTTCTGGTTGACAATCAAAGATATGTTAAAAAAAATGTCTCAATTAAAAAAAATATGGCCAAAATCAACTACCAAGTAGTTAAGCCGTTTTATAATTTACTTTGTGCCGGTGAAGAGACGAATCCTAAATTCGTCGGATCAAGGGTGTTAGATGCCGGAGACATAATACAGACCCTATCAGGATGGGCGGTAATAGGTTATGGTACAGCACGAATACCGCGGTTCAGATTTCCCTTTAAAGAAAAGCTAGACTTCAGGCAGATGAGCACCAAAACCCAAAAGGGGACTCAGGCGATGGATGAGGCCATTGGTGAGTTAACTCTCAAATGCAATCCTACAGATGCCAAAAAGGCACTGTACCTCCTAACCGCACCACCCGAAGAAATGAATATGGACCTAATAAAAGGGCTTTCAGATTCTCTAAAAATGATGGCTACGGGGGCCATAATACGCAGCGGCGATTATCCCAGAGTAAAGCACTCGCTGGATATTACCATAATCCTGTCCGAGCTTATTGGTTCAAGAAAAATCATGGATTATTTTACTAAAACTATCAGCTATATTTCTAATGCCAAAATGAGGAGGGGGGGAATAGAGTATGGCTACAGAGGTATTGAGGAAGCCTTTAAAGATATACCCTCACTGCTGTAACTTAATCAATCTGAGCTTATAAGCAAACATGTATTTCTCAGCCCTAGCCTTGTTTGCTTACCTTCTCTCCCTGAAAGATTTCCCAAGCCTGCTCAGTAGTATCTTTGCAGACTTTCCAAGCCTGACTTAGAGTCTCTTTTCGGACTTTTGAGGCTTTGTCAACACTCTCTTGATAAACCTCTGTAGCTTTTCCACTGGCTTTCTTAGATGTCTCCTCAGCCTGTTGAATAGCCTTTTCGCGAATTGCCAAGGCTTGTCCTACGGCCTTGTCCCAGGCCTTATTAGCTTGAGCTTCAACCTCTTTATAAGCCTTTTCTACCTGCTGTTCTCGTTCCTTATATGCTCTCGCCACTTCCTTTTGAGCCGATATGTAATCTGCATAGGCTCTCTGAGCTCGACCCAAAAGCTCGGTAAGAGGATCCATTATCTGCTCAGGTGGCTCGATGGTCAGTTTTACAACCTCCTCTTCTGCTTGCTTCATGATTTTTTGGGCTTGCCCTTTCTGATTTACCATAGAATACCCCCCTCTTTAATATGATAATTTTATTCCAGCTACTTATGAGATCGTTTCTAACCATCTATATTTTTTATTTTTCATACTGCTACCATACCTCTACTCTGATGTGTAAGTAAATATGTTGACCTGTTCAGTCTTTCTCCTCGTCAGCTCCTTCTTCGGTTTGCTTGACTTCACTAGCAGCATACATTCTGGCCAAGGACTCCAGACGAGTCTCAATTCTTTTCTGAGGCTCTTTATTCCCTTCGCTTTTCTTTGTACCGGTTTCCTCGCCTTCGTTTATCGCTTCTTCAATTGGTCTTGCCGAAGACTCAGGTGTCTCCTTGGCCGATTTTTCTGCCTTTTCAGCCTTGTTTACCGTTTCCCGCAATGCCATCCTCGATACCTCAGTCGCTTCCTGGGAAACTTCACTTATTTTCTCAATCTTACCAGCAGTTTCCTCGGATGCGCTTGCCGCTACCTCAGTAGTCTGCAAGGCCTGTTGCCTGGTCATTTTACCGAATTCCCCAATGTCACCTAGCCATTCTTCAAATATTCCGCTCCACGCCCTGGCCGCCTCTCTAATTTTTATCTTTGACGCTTCAGTGGCTTCCATAGACGCTTTTACTGATGCCTCAACCGCCTTTTTAGCCGATTTACTTATTTCCTCGGATTTACTTATCACTTCTCCCGATGCCCTTTTCGATATCTCAGCTGCCTCCCTGGCTGCTTTGTTTACTTCCCTAGCCTTGTGTGCTGCTTCCTGAGATGCTTTTGTCCATGCCATAACAGTATCTGTAGCTGATTTTGTGATTTCATGGGCGTGGCTTATAGTTTCCTGTGATGCTCTTATTGATATCTCTGCAGCCTCATTAGCTGCTCTTATCACTTTATCAGCCGTCTCATTAACTAATTCCTCCACTTCTTCCACTCTACTCATAGCTTTTTGAGATGCTTTTTTCGATGCTTCAATCACTTGATTAGCCAGTGCTCCCACTTCATCAGCTCTATTTGTCGCTTCCTGTGATGCTCTTATTGCTTCCTCGGCCGTATCCTTAACCGATTTTCCCACTTCCTCAACCCTGTTGATAGCTACCTGTGATGCTTTTATTGATATCTCTGCAGCCTCATTAGCTGCTTTTATCACTTTATCAGCCGTCTCATTAACTAATTCCTCCACTTCTTCCACTCTACTCATAGCTTTTTGAGATACCCTTTTCGATGCTTCAGCCGTCTGATTGGCCAGTACTCCCATTTCATCAGCTCTATCTGTCGCTTCCTGTGATGCTTTTATTGCTTCCTCAGCCGTATCTTTAGCCCATTTACTCGTCCCCTCGGCCATCTTTATTGCTTTCTCAAAGGCCTTCGAATATGCCTTAGCCGCCTCCTCGGTAGATTTAGTTATTTTCTCAGCCCTGCGTACCGCTTCCTGCGATGCTTTTGCCGCTATCTCAGCTGCCTCTCTGGCCCATTTGCTTACTTCTCCAGCTTTGCTTGTTGCTTCCCAGGATATCCTTACCGATTCCTCAGCTGCCCCTTTGGCTGATTTACCCAGCTCATCAGCTCTAGCTACCGCTTCTTGAAGTTTCGCCGTATTATCTTTCGTATCCTTTAATGCTTTTGAGGAAATATTATTCATTATATCAGTACCAGAAGACTTTATTTTTCACTAGACATCCTTTTGTACCCCTGTTCATTGTATAATAGGTTGGTTAGTTTATCAATAGTCAATTTGCAATTTGAGTTAACTCTTTTTAGTTTACTATCTGTTATTTTAAGGCAGGGGTTTATGGCTCGAGATAGAATTTAAAACTTCCAGAACGTAAAGAGAGTGAAAAATTGAAGATAGAAAGAAGTGGTAAAAGAGAAAGACAGAAGCTACAGTAATAACCTTGCTCGTCGTCATCCTTGATGTTCTGGCTCTTGCCCAGGTGTCTATTACAGACATAGCACCTATTGCCCTGCCCCTGGGTTGCATTGGAATTATCACTTTCGATAGCGTGTTATTGCTGGCTAATTACTTATCACACGTCACACTACCACCAGCTTATCAAGAAAAAATGAGAAAACTAACACCGCTTCATTTGCAATAGAATATTTTATTTTTCTTATACCCGTCTTTTTTAGCGAAACATTCCCTGAAAAAACAAAGCTAGGAAAACCAATCCAATGACGAATTACTATTTGGCATATTGTCAAATATGGCCCAGTGAGGTAAGATTATATGTACACAGTGTCTCTTTTTTAGATAGATAATTAAAAAAATTGCTAGAATAACCCGGTGCCGGAGATAAGTTTATGACGGAAAGTAAAATCAATTTAAGTACAAAAGTAAGACTCAACAATGGTGTGGAAATGCCCATACTGGGATTGGGTACGTGGCAACTCAATAATGGAAAGGAAACCGAGGAAGCGGTTCTTTGCGCTCTAAAGACCGGTTACAGACTCATTGACACCGCCCACATATATGGAAACGAGGAAAGTGTTGGCAGAGCTATTAAAAAAAGTGGTGTTCCGCGAGAGGAGATTTTCATTACTACTAAACTTTGGAATTCAGATCATGGTTATAAGGCTGCTATCGCTGCTTGCGAAATAAGTTTACAAAGGCTGGGACTATCTTATGTTGACCTATATTTAATCCACTGGCCTGTGACTAGCCTCAGAAATGAAACATGGAAAGCCATGGAAACACTACTAGAAGAAGGAAAATGCCGTGCCATTGGTGTCAGCAATTACACAATTCAACATCTAGAGGAACTATTAAACGGTTCACCGATCATTCCTGCAGTTAACCAGGTTGAGTTTAACCCGTATCTCTATCAGAGGGATCTCTTAGAGTTCTGTTGTTCTTGTAGAATCCAACTGGAAGCATACAGTCCACTTACAAAAAAACTGAAGTTAAATGAGCCAGAGCTGGTGTTAATAGCTAGGAAATACTACAAAAGCACGGCTCAGATTCTTATTCGCTGGGTACTACAACGAGGTCTGGTAGCCATACCAAAATCATCCAGAGAAGAGAATATTCGTGATAACACCGATGTTTTTGATTTTGCAATATCACCAGAAGATATGAGATCCCTTGATTCCCTTAGTGAAGGTTTAAGAATAGGCTGGGACCCTTCTGCCGTAGAATAAATGACAGGCGCTGACACAGCTGATAACTTTTAAGCAGTTTTCGTAAAATACGACTAGCTTAAGGAGTTATAGGAGTAAGCATGCGTATAGAAAACACAAGATCGATTGAACATCTAGGCTCGGTAAAGATTCATGGGGTACGAAGAATCCTAGAGCTGGATTCGGGTGCAAGGGCAGTAACACATCTTGAGGAGCATCTGGACACACAGACAATAGGACAGGATTCGATCGAGACCATCGAGCAAAGGATGGCTATCGTCCTCTCTATAAAAAACGAAGATCTTAAAGCTTTTGAGGGTGTGTTAACCGGCGTACCTCATAATTGCTTAATTATAGTAATCTCCAATAGCAGAACAGGTGAGATAGATGCCTACAGAAGTGAGCAAGATATCCTGAGCCGGTTTTGCTCTAGCACCAAGCGACAGGCCTTGATTGTTCATCAAAAAGACCCCGTTCTAGCTCAAGCCCTGAAGCATGTCAATTACACCGAGATTTTGGATGACAAAGGATTAGTAAGAAATGGCAAAAGTGAAGGTATGCTAATAGGCATTCTACTGGCCAAGCTGCATGAGAAGGATTATGTAGGATTCATCGACACCGACAATTACATTCCTGGCGCTGTCTGGGAGTATGTAAAACATTTTGCCATCGGTTTTATCCTGGCAAAATCTCCTTATGCTATGGTCAGAGTTTTGTGGCGCTATAAACCTAAGTTTTTCGGGGAGTTATATTTCAAAAAATGGGGGAGAGTCTCAGAAATAACCAACAAATTCATAAATCATTTCATTTCTACACAGGGAAAGTTCGAATCTGAGATTATAAAAACAGCAAATGCCGGTGAACACGCCATGAGCATGAAATTAGCAGAGAGGCTGACATATGCATCCGGCTATGGTATTGAGACTCAGGAACTTATATCCATTCTCGAGCAGTTCGGAGGAATATTACCTGTCAAGAAAAAAACGGTAACCGACAGAGGCATAGATATATTCCAAACGGAAACCATAAATCCCCACCTTCACGAAGAACGAGGCGAAGAACACCTAATGCAAGAAATGTTGCTGCCCAGTCTCTCTATTATCTATAATAGTCCCATATGCGAGTCGTCCACCAAGCAAAGGATCTTCGACCAATTGGTGGAACAAAAGTGCTTGAAACCCGATGAAGAAGTGCCCGTAGTACGACTTATCCCACCACCCCAACAAGTAGATATGCATCGCTTTGCTCAACACCTTGAGCCGCAGCTTCCTATCTATTCAGTGCCTAAAGGGGAGATACTGCAAAGGAAACTTGTTGCTACTGAAGGCAAAAAAGTGGTATTTACTGATTTAGAGGGGACTTTGCTTCATCCTTTAACTCGTTCCTATACTCAAGCACTTGATGCCTTGAGGCTACTGCAAAGCAAAGGGATAGCAATAATATTCTGCTCGGCCAAGACAAGGAGCGAACAACAGGTCTACAGAGAAGAACTCGACGTAAAAGGTCCCTTCATTGTAGAAAATGGAGGAGCTATCTTTATCCCCAAAGACTATTTTCGCTTTCCATTTACCTATGACAAAGCAACTGATGATTATTTCGTAATTGAGCTAGGTATTCCCTACCAAGAGATAAGGCAAAGATTAAAGCGGATTAATGAGGAAATAAATGGTCATATCGTAGGCTTTGGAGACATGAGCGTTGAAGATGTAGCTCGAGAAACTGCGTTAAATTTGAAATCTGCTGAACTTGTCAAACAAAGAGAATACAGTGAAATTATCAGAATTACAGGTGACAAGAAAAGTATAGGTATAACATTAAACAGTATTAAAAATTCAGGGCTTAGCTACACCTCCAATGGGAAATTCTATGAGATTTTAGAGAGGGATGGCAAGAGTAAAGCAGTCCAAATTTTAACGGCACTTTTCAAGTTGAATTATAGTGAGTCAACAACTGTGGGTATAGGTGATGATGAAAGTGATCTGCCAATGCTAGCTGCTGTAGATCTACCAATATTGGTCCAGGGGCAAAGCAGACGGTGGAAAAAGGTAAAAGTAAAAAACATTCTTCGTGTCAAAGGAGTAGGACCTGAAGGGTGGAACAATGCGATCAAGGAATTTGCAACCAAATAAGACCCGTTAGTATTTGACAGACTATCAATTTATCCACTCTGGCTGATAGCTTGTCATTTCACATCTCGTAATCCGTACGAGACCCATTGTTGCTACACACGAGCTCTTTTCACATTATCTATACGCTTGTATATTATGGCCTGATTGAATATTGCCAGGTTCACCTGCTCCGCCATCTTAGCCAGTTTGATGACATCTGTGAGGTAATCGTGCCTTGAGGTGTGTATCTTACTTCCCAAGTAGACCTCAGCAATGTGGTAGTCCTTCATGGCTGCCTCTATTAAGAACCAGATGTCTATACCCCAACCGGCAGGGCAA
>CAJWSH010000028.1 GCA_913046255.1 uncultured Dehalococcoidales bacterium | reverse complement strand
CAATGTTAAGTCCAGTAACACGAGCACAGTGGATTTTGCTTTTAAGCATCATTCTCATTTAATTCCCTCCCAATTTATATAATCGGTCTTAAAACGGCTTCAAGCTGACTCATCTGCTTCTTATCTATCCCCCCTTTTTTAAGGGCAATAGGTAGGCTCTTAAGCCCAAGTTCCCGATAGGTGCTAACCACCTCAGGTGCTACTTTTTGCAAAGCACCGAGGTGCTTTTTAATTGTGCCGCTATCACCACGGGCGATAGGACCAGTGAGGCAGTCTGGTATGCCGATAGTATCAACGTTATTAATTGTCCCTCTTATAAGAGGGAGTAATGCCTGGGTAGCCTGTTCCGGTGGGATGGCAAAGGTTTGCCACAGGTCAGTGGCTAATTTGACCAGGGTTACCAGATAATTACAGGCAATGACTGCTGCCACATGATAGATGACTTTATCACCTGCCTTGAGTTCTATCCAGCGACCACCGAGTGAAGTCGCCAGAGCTTTAAGTGTGCCCAGCAGTGGTTCTTCAGCCTCCAGAGCAAAGGTTGTTCCTGGTATATTTTTCACAGCCTGTCCGAAACCGGCAAATGTCTGCAAAGGATGGAATACGCCAACACGAGCGCCCGATTTTCTGGCCGGTTCTAGTATATTAACTGAGTCGACGCCACTACAATGGACTACACTATGACCAGAATGCCATTGTATCTGGCTGACTATAGAGGCAATAACATCATCGGGGGTGGCGATAAAAATAAATTCAGCCGTGTCAGCCACATGCTGGTTATTGCTTACGCTGTGGCAACCATCAATCAGCTGCGCCAGATTTTTAGCAGAGGTCTGGCTTCGGCTGGATACAGCTACTATAGGGTATTCCTTGTCACGCAGCCCAATTGCTAGTGTGCTAGCCATTGTTCCAGCACCGATGAATCCTATTTTGAGCAATTTATCAAGTCCTCCCTTAAACAAAAATCCCTCTCAGCTATAAATGAGAAGGCATTAAGATATGGTTTTAATTATTGCCGTCTCGGTCATATCCGATCCAAGCGACCTGTAATTTTAACGAACAAACTTACCCTTGGCTCACCGCCCAAATGGTCGATGGCTGGCAATCATCGATTTGATTGTATAGAGCCGGCATCAATTTGTCAATAAATGACAGGCTTGTTTTAGCTCCCGAAAAAGGTTGGAGCACAGGCTGTCAGTGATGCCTGAGGTGGGTCTTTGGAACAGAGCAGTATGCAAAGCAGTGATAGAGATGTTGCCCTGCTCCAGTGTTCTTATATCTGTGTCTGTATCGGTGCTCGTACTCAGTTTTTGACGCACTAACCAGTAGTATTCTCTCCTGCCGTCGTGCCCTTCTTTAACCGTATCAATGTGGGTCTTATGAGCCAGCCGGGTAATCTTTAATCCTTTAATTTCAGTAAGGGGCAGAGCAGGCAGGTTAACATTTAAGAACACATCCATCGGCAGAGTACCGGTTAGAATGTTTTTAGCCAATAGTGCGGCAAGTTTTGCCGCATTGTCCAGGTGGTGGCTGTCGGTGCCAGCCGTTGAGATGGCAAAGGCTGGCAGACCGCGCAAATAGCCTTGCAGAGCGGCGCTTACTGTCCCTGAGATAAGCACATCATCACCCAGATTGGGCCCCTGGTTTATGCCAGAAATGACCATCTCTATCCTGCTCTCGACTAATTTGCCCAAGGCCAGGATAACGCTGTCAGATGGGGTTCCCTCCACCGAGTAGGTATCTACATTTGGCACAATAGGGGATATTCTTTGAACCCTTAATGGTTGGCGCAGGGTAACAGCGGTACCAGTGGCGCTTTGCTCTCTATCGGGAGCGACAGTTATTACAGGGACGGCACTCTGTAGTTCTTTAACCAGTACCCTTAATCCCGGGGCGAATATACCATCATCGTTGGTTACCAGTATTGCCATTTAAAATACCTCATATTCCAGAGTCTAGCATGTTAGAGACAGTGGCGACAAATAAAGATACCTACCTCAACGAGTGTTTACCCCTAATAGGGATATGGTATATGGCTTGTGTAATTGAGACTGTCCTCTCAAGTTTGCCAAACGGGCAAGTATATGTTAATCTATCGCCACGCTTATATTGCTCAGTACAAGCGAGGTGGGTGGAAAATGATTAGAAAGATAACGGATATTTTAAAAGAGAAGGACAGAACCTATTCGTTTGAATTTTTCCCGCCAAAAACCCCGAAGGGTAGAGAAAAGCTTACCGAAGTTGCTAGTGCTTTTGTTGATTTAGAGCCGGACTGGTTCTCGGTAACTTATGGCGCCGGTGGTTCCACTAGAGAAGCTACTATGGATATCGTTTGCGATTTTCAGAAGCGTTTTGAGGTACCGACGATGCACCATTTTACCTGTGTAGGACACAGTAAAGCTGAACTTGAAACCATGATCAACAAAATGAAAGAAAATAATATTTGTAATATCCTGGCTCTGAAAGGGGATATCCCTCAGAGTGAGGATGGCTGGAAATCGGCAGCCGACGCTTTGGAATATTGCTATCAGCTTATTGAGCTTATTCGTGCCCATGACAGCTTCTTTAGTATAGGTGTTGCCGGCTTCCCCGAAGGGCACATTGACTGCCCCGATCAAGAAATGGATTCAAAGTATTTGAAGATCAAGATAGATGCCGGTGGCGAATTTGTGATGACGCAGCTTTTCTTTGATAACAAGGATTATTTTGAATATGTGGCAAGAATGAGAAAAATAGGCGTCAAAGTGCGCATTATTCCTGGCATCCTACCGATTATAAATTATCAAAAACTGCTGAAGTTTTGTGCAACTTGTGGGGCTAACATACCCCAGAGGGTTCATGATATATTCAAGCCGCTTGATGGCGATGAAGAAGAAGCTACTTATAGTGCCGGCGTCAAGTTCGCAGTTGAGCAGTGTAGTGAGCTGCTTGAGGGTGGAGCACCGGGGCTGCATTTCTATACCTTAAATAAACTTGACCCGACGCGGGAAATCCTTGATAAAATAAAGTGCTAGATTAAAGCTGCCGTGGCCAGATACCTATAGTATAGTTTAATTAAGATTACTTGCCATATCAGAGATAGTAATTGGCCCGGTCTTACATCTAATCGGCAAACAGCTAGCTTAATTGGAGAAAGTCGGTGAAAACCAGCGACTTTGACTATTATCTTCCTCGGGAACTTATTGCCCAGACCCCTGTCGAACCAAGAGATCGCTCGCGACTTATGGTGCTAAACAAAGCTGATGGTAAAATTGAGCACCGTAGTTTTTCTGAGCTATTAAGTTATTTGCATGCTGGCGATGTCTTAATATTCAATGATAGTCGTGTTATTCCAGCACGTCTGATTGGACACAAGGTTGATACTGGGGGTCGAGTGGAGATATTACTTTTGCGCCGCTCCGGTAACAATACTTGGGAGACATTGGTCAAACCGGGGAAGCGGATTAATATCGGCACCAGGATTGAGATAACAGATGAATCTGTGAGCGATGGTCATAGATCAAGGGTATTGGCTGAGATAATTGGACTTATGCCAGGTGGCGTCAAGCTGGTGGGTTTCTCTGATGAGAGTCTTTTACCCGGCTTAGGGGTAGTGCCACTACCGCCGTATATACACGTTCCTCTAGCCAACCCTGCGCGGTATCAGACAGTCTATGCTGAAACTACCGGCAGTGTAGCAGCACCGACTGCTGGGCTGCATTTTACCCCGAAGCTGCTTAATGAGATAGCCCAGAAAGGGATTCGCTGCTTGTTTGTTACTCTGCACATTGGGCTCGACACTTTTCGTCAGATTAAAGAGGAAGAGCCGAAAAAACACCCTATTTGGCAGGAATATGGCTTGCTCAGCCAGCAAGTAGCTACTCAATTATGCCAAGCCAAGAGGGAGGGGCGGAGGATTATCTGTGTTGGTACCTCAACAGTGAGGCTCATAGAGCATGTAGCTGAGCTTAACCGGGTACCTCTTTTGGAGCCATTTGAAGGCTGGGTGAACTTGTTTATCCTACCCGGATATGAGTTTTGTATGGTAGATGCTATTATTACCAATTTTCATCTACCATGCTCAACACTGCTGATGTTAGTCTCTACCTTTACCGGCTGGGACTTAACTAAATGTGCCTATGACAGAGCGATAGCTTCCGGCTATCGTTTTTACAGTTTTGGTGACGCTATGCTGATTATCTAAGGAGATGTTTCGCTTGGGTCAATCAAACTGATCAGTCTCTGCCCAGGTTTTGGTTTAGGCTGGTTATCGGCAGTAAAGATTATCAGGTTATCACTCTGATCTATTAGAAATAGAGAGACGGCTGTCTCACCGTAGTACGCCTGAAAGGCATCGTAGTCAAATTCCTCCGTCAGGCTGGTTGCTTTGATAACTGCACCGGCAGCAAACCGAGCAGTTAGATAGGTATAGGTAATATCATGGCCAAATAAAAGGCGACCGCGCAGGTGTCGGGAGACCTTTCCTTTGCGCCCTTTTTCCTCACTTCGGGAAGGTAGCTGGTAAAGTGCAGATTGGTCGAAAGTGTTAGCCAGCTGTAAGATCGCTAGGGAATTGAATTCATCGTCAGATGTCAGTGCTATTAAGTGCCCCATGCCACCTAGCTCGATTTCATCCAAGGCATACTGAGACAGAATATTTGCATAAAAAGTTGATATTCCAGCCATACGAGCCGCAGATATGTTTTCCCAATTGGCATCAACCATTAAAACCTTATAACCCTCTCCCTGAAGAGCATTGGCAACTGCTCGCGCCCAGATGTGACCACTAACAATAAGGACTCCCTGAGGGTTTGGTTCGGCTACTTTGAGCCGCCGTGCTAGTGGTGCAGCCGATAGGCCATAGATAGCTACCGTACCGGCGATGACCACAAAAGTCAGTGCCACCAGAAGCTCGGCCTGTTCGACCTGAAGGTGATTACTCTCTACCAGGCGGAGAGCAAAAACCGAGGCTACAGCGGCGGCAACAATGCCACGAGGAGCGAACCAGGACACAAACAAGCGCTCTCTTGAACTCAGCTCTGAGCCCAGTGTTGATAGCACCACAGATAAGGGACGCGCTATCAACATTAAAATTCCAAGGAAGACTACCAGGCTACCCAGATTAATATCAGCCAGTGCACTTATCTCAAGATGTGCTGCCAGTAGGATAAATAGACTAGCTATCAGTAACACTCGAAGATTTTCCTTAAACTCCATGATATGTCTGACGCTGACAAGCTTCTGATTGGCCAGGATTATTCCCATCAGCGTTACTGCTAAGAGACCGGAATCTTCCTGGATCAAGTTTGATGCTGTAAAAGCGGTGATTACCATCATTAGGGTGACCACGTTATGAAGAAAATCAGGTATCCAATAGTGATTCATCAGCAGCATTACAATTATGGCCCCGAGTATACCAATGGCACCACCCAGAAAGATGGTTTTGAGAAGACTTGTCACGATAAGTGCAGTTGCTTCTTGAAAGCCACCGGCGACAATCACTTCAAACACGAGGACGGCAAGTATAGCTCCTATCGGGTCAATAACAATGCCTTCCCACTTCAGTATTTTACCCACTTGACCGCGGGGTCGTAGATACTTAAGTAGTGGCTGTATGACAGTAGGTCCGGTAACCACCAAGATAGCACCCAAAAGTACTGCCAGTTCAATATCAAAACCTAGAACAAAATAAGCAGCGCCGGTGCCTATCAGCCAGGTAACTAGTACGCCAACCGTAACAAGGTTACGGACTACGCCGCCAGTTTTGCGCAGTTCGGCTAACTTTAAGTTCAGGCCGCCTTCAAATAATATAATAGCCACTGATAGTGACACCACCGGCAATAACAAATCGCCAAAAAGCGTGTCTGGATTGAGGAAACCGGTTACTGGTCCGGCAATGAAGCCGAAAATCAGCAGTAGCAGAATGGATGGAAGACGCAGACGCCAGGCCAGCCACGATGCTCCAATACCTAGCGCAACAACACCTGTTAGGCCAAGTAGTAAGTTCTGATCCATAAAAGTTAGCCCTACTTACACCACATATTACTGAATCTTACTTTAAAATATATCTCATTTATACTATACGTGCCATGCTAGTTGCAAACCGAAGTAACAGAACTAATATGTGAATATGTTGGCGATTCGAAAGAATCATTAGGTCTCGCATCCATAATTGAATTATTAGTTTGACCAATTGTTTTGGATATAAGCTATGTATTATACTTGCGTCTGTTGGCAGTTCGTATCCTGTGAAGGGTTTTATTGTAATGATAGAAAGCCGATGTCAGGTGTTAATCGTAGGTGCCGGTATTACGGGACTTACTATTGCTCGGGAGTTTGCTAATCGAGGAGTAGAAGACATCTTAATTCTTGAGAAGGAGGGTTCCTTAGGTGCGCATGCTAGTGGACGGAACAGTGGAGTCCTCCATGCTGGCATCTACTATACTCCTGATACACTAAAGGCCAAGTTTTGTATAGAAGGGAATCGCCTTATGAAGGCATTTTGTCTGGAAAGGGGGTTGACCTTACAGGAGACTGGTAAGGTTATTCTAGCAACGAATTCGACTCAGGTTGAGGTACTACATGAATTAAAGCGTCGAGCAGACTTATCTGGTGCTCGTGCCTTCTTGGTTGATCGCCAGAGGCTTTGTGAAATCGAACCGCATGCTGTGACCTTTGGCAAAGCTCTCTTCTCACCAGACACTGTGGTAATAAAACCACTTGAAGTGCTTAAAGCATTGAAGGACGAATTAACACAGTCGACAAAGACCACAATTCTCTACGAAACGGTCTTCAGGACCCTCCTTAGTGATCACCAGGCATATACCTCCAAAGGAGTGATACGATTCGAGAAGTTCGTTAATGCCGCCGGCTCTTATGGAGATCAGATCGCCCACCAGTTTGGAATGGCAAAAGAATACAAAATTCTTCCTTTTAAGGGAACATATAAAAAATTGGTCCGTGACAGAACTTTTCTTGTTAGAGGAAATGTTTATCCTGTGCCAGACTTGAGGAATCCTTTCCTGGGAATCCATCTAACGAGGAATGCTAATAATGAAGTTTATGTAGGCCCGACCGCCATCCCTGTTTTCAGCCGAGAAAACTACCGGCATTTTGAAGGGTTGGGTTGGGAAACATTCCCCATCCTTTTCCGAAATGCAGTTCTGCTGCTCAAGAATCAAGCTTTTCGTCGAGTCGCTCTGATTGAGCCAAGGAAGTACTTGAAACGATTTGTCTTCAGAGAGGCCAGAAGACTGATTCCAGAACTGTGTCTTCACGATCTTATTGACAGTGACAGAGTGGGTATTCGCCCACAACTCGTTCACTGGCCCACGAAAACACTTGTCACGGATTATGTTATGATTCACAACGGCGATGCTCTCCATATCTTGAACCCCGTATCTCCGGCGTTTACATCTTCTATGGCATTTGCCAGATATGCGGTTACCACTATCTTGGGATAACTTCCAGTTGTATCAGAACCATAATAGATTGGCTGCTACCTTTACAGCTTCGGTGGCGCCATGTTGATTGTGTAGTGTTACTCCCAGCGGAAGAATTTAATGGCCAGTGCCATGCAAACGATTAGCCAGCCGCTAAGAACGACTATATCTGTGGTTAAAGAATGTAGTGGTGGTGCGCCAACCATTATCTGTCTGAAGGCATCTCCTAGGTAGGTAAGGGGAAGAGCTTCTATTACGGGCCGCAGAAAGTCAGGCATTATCTCAACAGGAAAGAATATGCCAGATAGAAACATCATAGGAAATGTTATTAGATTAATAATGGGCATAGCACCTTCTACGGTTCTAGCTCGGGAAGCAACGAGATACCCAATACTGACGAAAGAGAGGGTGCCCAGTAATAACAGACCAAAAAGCAAGAGCCAGTTGCCTATAACCTGAACATCAAAAGCAAAGTAGGCGATACCGAGAAGAATTGCTGCTTGCAAAACAGTCAGTACCAATCGGAAGATGACCTGGCTTAGCACTACTGTAGAGCGATGAAGAGGGGTGACGCCAAGTCGTTTGAGCACCTTTTTTTCTCGCCATTCTACTAAAGGCACAACGCCAAAGAAACCGGTCATCATGATGGACATGGCAAGGATACCGGGGACAAAGAAATCTATAAATCGTAGGTTCTGGGACATTATGGATTCCTCGGTTAGTGTTAGTAAAATCGGCTGTTGGGTTAACTGTTGATTTATTTCACTCACTGTCTGCCTCAGTACCGACAGGATTATCTGGGCTGAAGTAGTCTTCGAAGGATCATGATAAACTGTAATAGCAATCGCTTCCCCAGCAGCAATGTGGGCTTCTATTTCAGCCGGTATGACAACAACGGCACTGAGGTCGCCGTCTTCAAGCTCTGTCAACCTATCGTTCAGTTCACCTGCGCTCATTTCAAAAATCGGAATTTCTTCAAGCACTTGAGAAATCCCTTGTCCGTAGACCGAGTTATCATAATTTACTAGGCCAATTTGGTAATTTACGGTTTCGCCACCACTGAAAACCAGTCCGAAGATACCGATGAATATCAGAGGGAAGGCAAAGGTAAAAAATACTGCCGTCTTGTCTCTAAAAAACTGCTTGAAATTGGCGACTATAAGTTTACGAAAAGCTCTCATTTTGTTATCATCTTGCCAATTAGTTTTTTAAAAGCCGTCATTCCCTTATCCTTCTACCGGTGAGCTTTAGAAACACATCCTCTAAAGTAGCTTCTCGTACATGGAGGTTTTTGAGCTTGTCGATTAAGTCTATCTTCTCGGTGTATTTTAGTATCGCTGACATAGTGGCTGGAATATCGGAAGAATATACGGCTACACTGTTGGTATCAATAGTGACGTTGGTGGTTCCTGCGAAAGTTCGCAAAACTATCTCAGGTGGTGGCGGTTCCAATTCAAACTGGATGACTTTTTCTTTAAAGTAATTTCTTATTAGTTCTTGAGGAGTATCCAGGGCGATAATCTTGCCGTAGTCCATGATGGCTACTCGATCACAGAGGCGCTCCGCTTCTTCCATGTAATGGGTAGTCAGGAAAATGGTTTTGTTCTTATCTCGCATGTTTTCTATGATTGTCCACAACCCTCTTCGTGCTTGAGGATCGAGACCCGTTGTTGGCTCATCGAGGAAGGCTATCTCGGGGTTATTGATTAGAGCCATGGCTACCGATAGCCGTTGTTGTTGGCCACCGGACAGGTTTTTAACCAGCATTTTTCGGCTTTCTGTAAGAGCCATCAGCTCAATCACATCGTCTATTGGTAAAGAATATTTGTAAAATCCGGCAAATGTGTCCAGCAGTTCCCGAACGGTGAGCGCAGGCATCAGAGAGGGCGCCTGAAGCTGGACACCGATTTTCTGCTTTATCATAGTTGATGCTTCGCTTACGTCTAGCCCAAGGACGGTTACACGACCGGAGTCTGCTGTGCGCAGCCCCTCTATTATCTCAACCGTGGTTGTCTTACCAGCACCATTGGGACCGAGCATGCCAAAGACCTCGCCTGGCTCGACATTAAAGCTTATATTATCTACTGCCTTGATGAGGCTGTAACTCTTTACCAGATTCTCTACCTCAATAATCATCAAAAATCCTCATAAACAATGGTTTAGATATTATGATCAGATTCTATAGTACTATATGGGTAAGGTTTGTGCCTTTGCTTTTGCAAGATGCTATCAACACTGGATAACTGAAAGGATTACGAGAGCGATAATCATAACACCAACTATCCCAACTGTTAGGTACCGGCGAGGACTGCGTTTGGCCCGCATTTTCTTTGGCATCTCCCTTAAGGTCTCCATTGACGGGACTTCATCGGGAGGAAGTTCGGCATATTCTGACCACTGTTGGAAGAGTTTCCTGGTCTTTTTATTTGAACTGAAGGTGTCTCTTACTGCCTTGACTATCGGTTGTGCTATCCGCTCTAGGAAAACTCTACTCACTTTCTGGCCAGAAAGCTTTTTTTTACTAACTTTTAATTCCTTACCGCAATGGGGGCAGAAACTGGTTTTGTCAAGTAGCTCTCGCCCGCAATAAGGGCAGAAAGTCAATCCTTCAG